>NZ_MWQJ01000007.1:0-209693 GCF_002210405.1 Fibrobacter sp. UWB3 | reverse complement strand
ACCCTCGCGGGAATAGCTCAGTTGGTAGAGCACGACCTTGCCAAGGTCGGGGTCGAGGGTCCGAGTCCCTTTTCCCGCTCTAAAAAAAAGAAAAACCACCTACAAAGGTGGTTTTCTTTTTTTATATCGTAATTTGGACGAGGACCCGAGAAGAGGGGCCGACTAAACAACGAGATGCACGAAGTGCGTACGAGTTGTTTAGGAATTATCGCGTAGCGATAAGCCCGTAAGGGTGAGGAGTCAGCCCGTGCCTTAGCACGGGTGACTGACGACGAATCATTCCCTTTCCCGCTCTACAAAAAAAAATCACTTTTTTCAGCCATCACCCCTTTATAACTACAAATTTTATTTCTATATATGGGCTACCCTCGCGGGAATAGCTCAGTTGGTAGAGCACGACCTTGCCAAGGTCGGGGTCGAGGGTCCGAGTCCCTTTTCCCGCTCTAAAGAAAAACCACCTGCAAAGGTGGTTTTCTTTTTTATCGTAATTTGGACGAGGACCCGTTCCCGTCTAAGTAAAAAAAGACGCTGTTAAGCGTCTTTTTTGTTATCAGGAGCCAGGCGTTACGGGCTGGTCACCCCCATCCAATTACAGTTTCATATCGCTCAAGCGAGTGCTTTCCACGCGGTCAAATTCCAGCTGGATTTCGGCAGAGGGTTCCTTGGTCAAAAGGCTCACGACGACGATCGTCACGAAGGAGAGGATAAAGCCCGGCACGAGTTCGTAAATCTGGAAGATTTCAGCAGAGAAGCCGGAGAGGTAGAACTTCCAGATAAACGTCGTAAGGCCACCCACGAGCATACCCGCAACAGCAGCCGGGAGCGTCGTGCGCTTCCAGAAGAGGGCGAGCAACATAATCGGGCCAAACGTTGCACCGAAACCGCCCCAGGCAAAGCTCACGAGGCTCATCACCACGTCAAGGAAGCTTTTGCCATGCTTCACGCCATCGGCACTCGGAGCGCCCTGCATAGCGACAATCACGGCAATAAGCGTAATCACCACGACCACGCCACGGCTAACCCACATCACTTCCTTGTTGCTTGCGTTCTTGCGGAACAGGTGCTTGTAAAGGTCGTTACTGAAAGCGGAAGCAGAAACCAGAAGCTGGGAGTCAGCAGTACTCATGATAGCAGCGAGAATGGCAGCCATGAGGATAGCGGCAATCGCCGGATGGCAAAGTGCCTGGCAGAGAATCATGAAAATGCGTTCCGGGTCATCAACGGTGATGCCATGAGCCGTCACGTAATAGCGACCGAGGAGAGCAATCATCACGACAGCGGCAAGGCAGATAATCACCCAAGTCATAGCGATACGGCGAGAATCCTTGATTTCTTCGGCGTTCTTGATGGACATGAAGCGCACGAGGATGTGCGGCATGCCAAAGTAGCCAAGGCCCCAAGAGAGGCTAGAAATCAGCGCGATAAGGCCAATGGACTTGCCCGTCGTAGCGTTCGTGAAAAGGCTCATCAAGTACGGGTTCTGAGCGTTCACAGCATCCATCGTCGAGGCAAAGCCGCCAGAGCCGCTCATGATCATCAGAGGAATCACGAGGACGGCAATCAGCATCATAGAAGCCTGGATAAAGTCAGTCCAGCACACGGCAAAAAAGCCGCCCATGAACGTGTAGCTCACCACCACGATGGCACCGAGAATGAGACCCGTGGTGTAATCCATACCAAAGATGGTGCTGAAGAGTTTTGCGCTAGCGACAAAGCCCGAGACCGTATAGAAAAGGAAGAAGGCCAAAATGAAAATCGAGGCGATGACGCGGATGATGCCCTTGTTATCGCGGAAACGGTTCGAGAAAAAGTCCGGGAGAGTAATCGAGTCGCCGCAGAAATGGCTGTACTTGCGGAGCCTGCGACCGACGATTTTCCAGTTGAAGTACGTACCGACCACAAGGCCGATACCGATCCAAGCTTCGGAAAAACCGCTCACGAACACGGCGCCCGGAAGGCCCATCAGCATCCAGCCGCTCATGTCGGACGCCTGGGCGGACATGGCGACCACCCACTTGTTCATGCCGCGGTTACCGAGGTAATAGGCGTTCAGGCTGTTCGCCTTGCGAGAGAAATACGCTCCGATGCCAAGCATCATCAGCAAATAAAGGATAAAGACGACAATCGTCATAAGACCTCCGTTAGAGTTTTTATAAAAATTAAAAATATTCTTCTATAAAAAGGGGATGCCCGCTCGGAGGCGGGCATGACAGCATTACAATTCGCGAAGTTGACGGTTATAGATAATGCGCTTGCCTTTTACACCATCGGCTGCGCAAACGTGGTCCACGGGAGGCTTGAGCATGTTCGCCACGAGATGCGCGGCAACCGTCTCTGCAGGCACCGGACGGAAATGCGCCGGCACCCATTCCGGGTGCGCCCCGAAAAGCTTTTGCATCAGCTCTTCGCCAAAGCGCTTGTCCTTATGTTTGCCAAGAAGCAGTGACGGACGCACGAGCGTCAGGCTATCGAAGCCCATCATCGTAAGGCCTTCTTCAAGTTGCCCCTTCAGGCGGTTATAGAAGAACGGCGAATTCGAATTTGCCCCCATGGCACTCACGCACAGGAAATGCTTGACACCCTGACGCTTTGCCAAAGCTGCAAGCGTGAGCGGCAAACGCAAATCGACCTTTTCTTGAGCGGGTTTACTCCCCGCCTGTTTGAGCGTCGTCCCCAGGCAGCAAATCACGGCGTCGCAACCAGCAAAGTTCTTGCAAACGCTAGACGCCCATTGCTCTTCGGGCCGAGCACTCAAAAGAGCATCAAAATCCACCGCCTCAAAATTAAACTTCGATATGCCATTAAAAATGCCCAGCGCATTCAAGTCTGGGACCGAACGCACCGGGCAAAAAACAGATTCCACGTCATCTAAACGGGAAAGCAACTGAGCGACGCTCTTCCCGATAAGTCCTGTGGAGCCAAGAAGAGCGACTTTCATTAGACACCTTCGTCGACTTCGTCTCTCGGGCGCATCCAGCCCACTTCATCACCACGAACCGGAAGAGCCATCACAGCACCCGCTTCATCAACAATCACTGCGATGCCCGAAATGTAGTTGACCCAATGGTTCGTTTCTTCGTAAATTCTCAAATCAACGGTTCTTTTTGACACCAAAATAATAAGCGGAGCCACCAACATGTCATGGCTTACAAGAACGCTCACGCGCTTCCAAGAAGGCATATTGGCAACGATAACTTCGTTGATGAACTGATTTCCGCGCTGGAAGAAGTCATGGAAATACGTCGGAAGAATGACATTGAGATTGGCAACCGTCGGGAACGGTTCACCATAAGCATACATGGCGATATATCTCGGATTGCCGCCCTTCTTGGCAACAAGAGCATCCAAAGTATCTGAGGGGACCGTCAAGAAATAACTACCGTTGATGCCTTCGTCCCAAGTGACAACATCAACTTCACCTTCACCACGGCCGATTGCAACGTTCGTGCAAGTTTCACGAGTACGCACAAAGTCCGTAGATGCATAATAGAACGGTTCATCGCCCGCAAGCTTTGTTCCGAGAGTCTGCGCCATTTGAATACCAATCGGAGTCAACGGGGAATTCTTGCCCGTATTCGTCTTGGAGCGCTTGGAATGGCGAAGCACAAACGCAATCTTACTGGTCTTGGGCACAGCCTTATAGACATCGCCAGCATCGTAGAAACCATCGGCATCCGGAACAAGTCCAAGAGCAGCCGGATTCGTTTCAAAAGTATAGAATTCCGTGCCAGGCGGAATTTCACCAGCGCTCGACGTCGGAGTAGGTGTTACCGCAGACGAACTCGACACACCCGGATTCACGAGAACCGAGGAACTGGAAACGCTCGGATCAATCAAAAGAGAAGAACTAGAAACCGGGGAAACAACGCTAGAAGAAGACTGATTTACAGGCAGCGAAGCATCGCTCGAAGAAGATACATAGCTCTGACCTGGCGTAGCAGAAACCGGATCAGACGAATCATCGCCACAACCGACAAAAACACAAAGCCCAGCCAAAAGGGCACCCACAAAATACTTGGCGGAAAGTCTTTTCATATTCCAAAATTCCTCATATACTAACATTGAAATTTAGATTTTTCACAAAAATTTCCTCGTAAAAAATTCCTAAACACGGCAAAACTATGTATATTTAGGGCATCACTTTTATCAGAGGCTGGATGTTATCTAGTAAATATTGGTTCATTGTTTAGCGCCTTGGAAGACGAATGTTTTCTAGGCGGTCTTCCAAGGTGATTGTGCCGATTCACACAAAAATTTTGGAGATAAACAATGAAAAAATACAATATCCGCACGGAACAACCGCGCGACTTTAAAATCGTCGAAAATCTCACCCAAGAAGCATTCTGGAACGTTTACCGTCCCGGCTGCGTGGAGCATTTTGTCCTCCACCATTACAGGAACGACCCAAGCTTTATCCCGGAACTCTCGCTCGTCATGGAAGTTGACGGACAAATTATCGGACACGTAATGTATGCGTGGTCGAAAATCGACGCCGACGACGGACGCAAAATCCGCATGATGACCTTCGGGCCCATCAGCATCCATCCGAACTACAAGCGACAGGGATACGGCAAGGCGCTCCTCGACTATTCCATGGAACTCGCCCGCCAAATGGGCGCAGGTTGCCTGCTCATCGTCGGAAACATCGGATTCTACGGCAAGAGCGGATTTGTCCCCGCTTACGTCAAGGGCATCCGCTACGCCGACGACCCGAACAGCGACGCACCGTACTTTTTGTGCAAGGAACTCGACGAGGGGTTCTTGGACGGAGTGACAGGCTCGTACAAAGACCCCGAAGGCTACTTCGTGACCGAGCGAATGCCCGAAGAATTCGAGAAGTACGAGGCTAGCTTTCCACCTAAGGAAAAGCTAGTACTCCCCGGACAATTGTAATCAAACGCTTTTCCCGCAATAACGAGATGCGCGACGACGAGATGTGCGACAACACAATTGGAATGCGTCGCGATGTTCCCGGGAATGCACGGAAAATAGCAACGGCAGCTCGCAAGAGGCGGGCTGCCTTTTTTTTCACAAACATCATTTACATATCCTGAAAAGGCTTACAACTGTGGTTTACAGAATTAACGTATTGCAAATCTCGTAAAAATTTCTAAACTTTTCCTTGGATTGAATAAACAATACCAGGCAGGTTAGATTTATGGCTAAAACTACCAAGAATGCAAGTGACATTACCGTGCTCGGTACCGATGCGGAAGCTTTCCGCAAGGCATTTACCGACCACATCCACCACACGCTCGCCCGCAGCAAATACACGGTGACGGACCACGAAAAGTTCCTCGCTGTGGCTTACGCCGTGCGTGACCGTCTTGTTGACCGTTGGATCAAGACGCAGAACACCTATTACGAAAAAGACGTCAAGCGCGTCTATTACCTCTCTCTCGAATTTTTGATTGGCCGTACGCTCGGCAACTCCGTGTTGAACCTCGACGTCGAAAGCGCCGTCACAGAAGCTCTTGACGAAATCGGCATGACGCTCGAAGAACTCCGCGAACAGGAAGTGGACGCTGGGCTTGGCAACGGCGGTCTTGGCCGTTTGGCAGCTTGCTTCCTCGACTCCATGGCTACGCTCGAACTTCCGGCAACGGGTATGGGCATCCGTTACGAATACGGCATGTTCAGCCAGAAGATTGTGAATGGCGAACAGGAAGAACAGCCGGACAACTGGCTGCGCCTCCCGAACCCGTGGGAAATCGCCCGCCCGGCTAACGCTATCAAGGTGCCGTTCTACGGCTACGTGGTCAGCTGGATGGACGAAAACGGTCGCCTCCGCAACCGTTGGGAAACGAAGGACTACGTGATGGCCCTCCCGTACGATACGCCGATCCCGGGTTACAAGAACAACACAGTGAACAACCTCCGCCTCTGGAGCGCCAAGTCCGCTGACGACTTCGGTCTTAGCTACTTCAACAACGGTGACTACATCGCCGCTGTGCAGGACATGGAACTTTCCGAAACGATTTCCAAGGTCTTGTACCCGAACGACGCTTCCATGAACGGTAAGGAACTCCGCCTCAAGCAGCAGTACTTCCTCTGCTCTGCTTCTTTGCAGGATATCATCAAGCGCTTCAAGAAGCTCCACAACAACGACTGGAAACTCTTCCCGGAAAAGGTCGCCATCCAGTTGAACGATACGCACCCGGCAATCTCTATCGCCGAAATGATGCGCATCCTCCTCGACATCGAAAATCTCGAATGGGACGAAGCTTGGGACATCGTGACGCATACGTTCGCTTATACGAACCACACGCTCATGCCGGAAGCTCTTGAAAAGTGGCCGGTCAGCTTGTTCGAAAAGCTCTTGCCGCGTCACCTCCAGATCATTTACGAAATCAACGCTCGCTTCCTCCGCATGGTTTCCATGAAGTGGCCTGGCGACAACGCACGTCTCGCCCGCATGAGCCTTATCGAAGAAGGCGGCTGCAAGATGGTCCGCATGGCATATCTCTCCATCGTGGGTTCGTTTGCTGTGAACGGCGTGGCAGCACTCCACTCCGACCTTTTGAAGACGACGCTCTTCAAAGACTTCTACGAACTGTGGCCTGAAAAGTTCAACAACAAGACGAACGGCGTGACGCCGCGTCGCTGGGTCCGCAAGGCTAACCCGGCTATGTCCGAACTCATCACTTCTAAGATTGGCGAATCCTGGGTCAAGGATTTGGACGATTTGAAGAAGCTCGAAAAGTTCGCCAAGGACGCCGATTTCCAGAAGAAATTCATGGAAGTCAAGAAGCAGAACAAGGAACGCCTTGCCAAGTACCTCAAGGCAACGCAGAATGTCGATGTCGACACGAACACGTTCTTCGACGTGCAGGTCAAGCGTATTCACGAATACAAGCGCCAGCTCTTGAACATTCTCCATGCCATCCACCTTTACATCCAGGTGAAGGACGGCAAGGAAATCATGCCGCGTACCATCATGATCGGTGGTAAGTCCGCTCCGGGTTACTGGATGGCTAAGCAGATTATCCGTCTTGCTAACGCTGTGGCTTCTATCATCGACGCTGATCCGGATTGCAAGGGCAAGCTCAAGATGGTGTTCCTCGAGAACTACCGCGTGTCCTTCGCCGAAAAGATCATTCCGGCTGCAGACCTTTCCGAACAGATTTCTACCGCCGGTACCGAAGCTTCTGGTACGGGTAACATGAAGTTTGCCTTGAACGGCGCACTCACGATTGGTACGCTCGACGGTGCTAACGTGGAAATGAAGGAAGAAGTCGGTGACGACAACATCTTCATCTTCGGTCTCACCGTTGAAGAAGTGACGGACCTCCTCGCTAAGGGCTATCGTCCGCGCGACTTCTACGAAAAGGATGATGATCTCCGCCGCGTGATTGACCTCATCGCTTCTGGCTTCTTCAGCCCGGATCATCCGGAAACCTTCAAGCACATTGCAGAAAAGCTCTTGTCGCATGACCCGTACATGCTCTGCGCAGACTTCCGCAGCTATGTGGATATGCAGAAGAAGGTTGCCGATGCTTACCAAGACAAGAAGCACTGGGCAGAAATGGCAATCCTCAACGTCGCTCGCATGGGCAAGTTCAGCTCCGACCGTACCATCAAGCAGTACGCTGAAGAAATCTGGAACGCCAAGCCGTGCAGCATTAAGCTGTAACTTAGAGCGAATGGAGTCATCCTGAAAGGCTACGCCTTGAAGGATCCAGTTAAGTTAAAAGTCCCGCGAGAAATCGCGGGATTTTTTCATTCGTAAAAAATAACTGGATCCTGCTCCTTCGAACCTAATTCAACTAAGGCAACAAGTTGCCAAGTTTCATATATCACATTCGTTCAGGATGACGCTGTAGCCATCGTCGAGGACGACGCGGTGGTAATTGTCGCGAGCTTGACGGCGTTCGCGGCGCTTTGCGCGGCTCGCCTACCCCATTCAGAACAGGCGCCCACCATCAGCTTCAAAAAGAATTTGTGTTCATTCTCAAGCGAATCCGAGATGTGGATGACTTCGCCATTTTCGTTATGCGGCGCAAGACTCACCGAGTAATCGCAAGCCGGGCCACCATCGCCCCCGAATTCCACAGAGATAGTCCGCACATCGATATCGCTATTGCGGTCTACAATAAAGTCAATTTCAGCACCAGCATAAGCGCCTTTTACAATGCTTATCTGCATTTGCGCGCGGTCTTCATTTTTTGAAATCGTGAACTTTTCCACTTTCAAATCTTCATAGCGGAACATCGAAAGGCAAAGGCTCAAGTCATGCACCAGCAAATCGAGCGCCACGTTCACATCGCGGCAACGCGCAGAATACTTGTGTTCGCGACGGAATTCCAAACGGAACGACGAACCCGCGGCTCCGATTTCATTCATAAAATGTTTGCGGAAATTCAAGAAAACCGAATTAAAACATTCCGACTGCGCCACAAATAAAATCACATTATTGCGGATAGCCAAATCCACCAATTCTTGCGCTTGCGCACCAAGCGTTGCAAGCGGTTTTTCTACAAATACGGAGATTCCGCGTTCCAAACAAAGCTTTGCATACTCGTAATGCGTTGTTGCCGGAGATGCAATCACGGCAAAATCAACCTTATCTTTAGAAACAAATTCATCAACGAGCGAAGCGCGCACATTTCCTGCGCTATCTAAATCTTCTAAATCAAAAATTTTTAAAAACTGTACGTCGGAATACTCAAAAAACTTGCGATGGCGTTCGCCCATAGTGCCATTGCCAAACAGCACAGCCTTGTAATCTCTTCTCATGGAATTTCTACTCTTTCGGTTCAGAGTACTTTGTACTCTTTTCCATGTACATTCGCTTATCTGCTATTTCCATAGCCTGCATAAAGTTGAGCGATGGCGACGGAATTTCGCAAGAACCCAAAGAAACGCAAATCGGCTTGCCCTTCAAAAGCAACGCACGCGAAACTTCATTCATGTTATCGATATATTTTTTGCATTCATCTTGCGTCGTATTCGGGAGCACAAGGAAGAACTCGTCACCACCCACGCGAAACATCATTGCTTTTTCCGGAAGCACCACGCGGAACAGCGATGCCGTCAGGCGAATCAGTTCATCACCGATGGCATGTCCGTACGTATCGTTCGTTTTCTTTAAACCGTCGCAGTCCGCAGAAATCACGCACATCGGGCACATCTCTGGCTTTACAGGACTCGAAACCCACTCTTCGAAATAATTACGGTTGTACAAGCCCGTGAGCATGTCGGTGTGAGCATACTTTTCGAGTTTCTTTTCGAGCAAGACTTTTTCGGTCACGTTGTTGATAAGACCGACAATACCAATAATATTGCCATCGTCATCGCGAACGGGATTCTTGATGAGTTCCAAAAATTCAGTCACGCCATCCTGATTGATTTCAATGACGTACTGCGTTCCCTTGCCTGTACGGAGAATTTCGCGATCCTGTTCCATCGCGAGTTTTGCATTTTCCTTATCCTTGCGGATATCCAGGTCGGTCTTGCCGGCAATATCCCACGAAGGATCCTCGGCACCTTGAAGGTGGCGCCAGTAATGCGTCGAAAAAACGTAGCGGCATTCGGTGTCCTTGAAGAAAATATTCGACGGAATCTCTTTCAAGATTTTCTTGAACAAGTCATAGTCAATCTTCATTACGTCCATAGAATACTCCTTCTCCACCAAAGCACCATACAACTACACTTTTTTAATTTAGCTTTCACTTACAACTATTGCAACCGGTACCCTCAAAGATTTATATTTGAAATTGGAATATTCAAGGGGTTTAAACCCGCTTTTGAGGAATTTATGGACATCAAAAAGACTAATGCCGCCCGCATTTTGGACAGGCAGAAGATTCAATACGAACTAATCCCATACAAGGTTGACGAAAACGACCTTGGCGCACAGCACGTGGCCGACAGCCTGGGCGAAGATATCAACCAGGTTTTCAAGACAATTCTCGTGCATGGCGATAAGATTGGTTACCTTATTTGCGTTGTTCCGGGCAATCTCGAAGTGGACTTGAAGGGCGCCGCCAAAGTAAGCGGCAACAAGAAAATCGACACCGTCCCGCTCAAGGATTTGACTCCGCTGACGGGTTACATTCGTGGCGGTTGCAGCCCACTCGGACTCAAAAAGAACTACCCCATTTTCATTCACGAAACAGCGATGCAGTTCCCGTACATTTACGTGAGCGCAGGCGAACGTGGTTTGCAGTTGAAAGTGGCGCCGGCGGACTTGGTTAAGGCTACGCGAGCAACGGTTGGCGTGATTGCACGTGTCCACCCGGAAGATCCGGACGCAAAGTAAAAAAGTAAGGGGTTGGTTTTATGGGATATAAGTTTGTTGCAATGGGATGTGCCGCCTTAATCGCTTGTTTAGCAGCATGTTCCGATGATGCGTCACCATCGGCATATGTCATTCCCGCCTCGAGCGGGAATCTCCTTTCGAGCTCTAGCGAAATCGCGATTGAAAGTTCCGCGGAGTCCTCCTCATCCGTCATTCTGAGTGGCGATAGCCGCGATGATTCGGCAGGCTCATCAACCAAATCCAGTGACTCTAGGAATTCCTCAAGCAGCGCGGCAGGTCAATCTTCGAGCAGTTCCGAAACGGTTTCCTCAAGCAGCTCGGAAACAACTTCTTCAAGCAACGCCGAACCCGTAGCACAATACCTCTGGAACGATGAATTCGACGGTGAATCCATCGACTTAAACAAATGGACATTCGACATTGGCACAGGCGCAAGCGGCTGGGGCAATAACGAATGGGAATACTACACAGACCGCAAGGAAAACGCCTATATCAAGGACGGCGTCTTGCACATCCGCGCCCAGAAAGAAGACTACGAAGGTCAAAAGTACACCTCCGCCCGCATGCTCACCAAAGGCAAATTTTCGTTCAAGTACGGCACCGTAGAAGCGCGCATCGCACTACCGACCGGCAAGGGAATCTGGCCTGCATTCTGGATGCTCGGAGAGAATTTCGACACTGTCGGATGGCCCGCCTGCGGCGAAATTGACATTATCGAAGCGGTCAATACAGAAAACAAAATCTACGGAACAAACCACTGGGCAAACGGCGCCGAATACGCGACCTATGGCAACAACACCGGCAATTACCGCAACCAGAAATTCGACCTCGACATCACGCAGTTTCACACGTACAAATTCACGTGGGACGAGAAATACATCCGCATGTTCGTCGATGACTTCATGTACCACGAAATTCTAATTGAAGGCAACGAAGGCGATACCGAGGAATTCCATAAGCCGTTCTTCTTCTTGCTGAACGTCGCTGTGGCAGGCAACTGGCCCGGCTTTGAAGTAGACGATTCGCAATTCCCGAACGAAATGCTCGTCGATTACATTAGAGTTATCAAGTAAACTGCACTTGCTTTATTTCGGACGGTGCAATAAAGCCATCGTTCTTGATGCAATAAGCATAGCGGTAGCCATCGTGCAAGTCGATTTCCCGGAATGAATATTCTAGGCGCTTGCCATCGTGAAACAGCGTCACATTTTCGAGTTCGTCCATATGTAGCGCAAACATATCCGGCATAAGCGACAAGCCTCGACCCGTTACTTTCATATAACATTCCTTGAGCGTCCACAGTCTGTAAAACGCCTCGGACTGCGCTTCAAGAGTTTCGAAATGCTTGATCCACGCGGATTCTTCGGGCTTGAAAAAACGCTCGGCGAGCTTGCCACGGTCGCCCTTGATGATTTCCACATCGCAGCCAACCTCGAATGGCGAAATCACGCACATCACGCGTTCGCCCGAATGCGACAAGTTAAAATGCACTTCCGGGAAATCCACCAAATATGGCTTGCCATTTTCGCCATACGCAATATGATTATCCGCGCCTTCAAACCCCGCATCGCGACATGCCCGCTTAAGCAAAAGGCCAACGCCAAGCGATTGCATTTTGCCCTTAGGGAACTTAAACGACATTGCCTTTTTTTGACGATATTCGGGAACTTGCCCCAAAAAACGCTCAAAAACAGGCGTTTCTTTCAACGCAGAAATATCGGCAATATATACTCGGGTCGTCACAATCACAAAAAAAATATAAAAATCTGACTTTCTACCATTTATTTATATAGTTTAAAAAAAGCACTATTAAGCAAGGAGAAAATACTATGGCAAAATACAAATGCGAAGCTTGCGGCTACATTTACGACCCTGCAGTCGGCGACCCGGATAGCGGTATCGCCCCCGGCACAGCATTCGAAGACATCCCCGATGATTGGACCTGCCCCATTTGCGGTGTCGGCAAGGACATGTTTACAAAAGTCGAATAATTTTTTTGCCGGGGATCTAAATCACCCGGCTTTTTTGTAAATAACCATATAATCCAATCACATCATCCTTGTTCGGCTTTGACAATTTTATAATTGTAACTTATTTTAGCTGTTGAACTAGGATTCAAATTTTATGAGATGGATTTTTCAGGCATTTTGCGCAAGCATTTTTTTATGTTGTTCCGATAGCGGCACATCATCACCATCCGTGCCACATTCTTTTATTCAAGAAGACGCTAAACACGTCGGCATGATGCTTGTAAATTCAAAAGACTCCTCGGTAAAACTGAGTTCGAAACTCACTGTTGAATTCACATATAATTTTTCAATAGACAAGCACGAAGTGACTCGCGAGGAATACGCCAAATACATTAAGACGGCGCACTTCGATTACCCTCCATTCCCTGTATCGGACATTACCTTTTTTGACGCAATCCTTTTCGCTAACGAAAAAAGTAAAAGCGAAAATTTAGACACAGCCTACAGCTATATCAGCGCTTCGTTTGATTCTGATGGACATTGCACAGGCATGGTCGGTTACGAATTCCATGCCGACCGAGACGCCTACAGACTCCCAACAGAAGCCGAATGGACTTTAGTCGCTTCGCACAGTTGGAATCCATCGAACGCCTGGACTGCCGAAAACTCCAATTACACGCTCCAATTGCCATGTACCGCAGACACGCTCAATGGATTCTGCGACTTTACCGGCAACGCCATGGAATGGGTCAACGACTGGATGGGGGACCTCCGCGATACAACTGTTACAAATTATGCAGGAGCATCAGATGGCGGAAACATTGGCGAACGCATCATCAAAGGCGGTTGCTACCGCAACGAAGCCTCCAGAATTACGCTAGATACCCGCAGCGATGTCTACACAGTCACATCCTCAACAAAAGCCTTCTACATCGGTTTTAGACTTGCTTTTGGAAAAATTCCAAACGCCGTCTGGATGAGCAAAAAAGGGAACGTGACCTCAAGCCCCATTAACGTTCTGTCCACATCGGCACAACTAAAGTCACTTACAAATACGCACCTGAACAAACTCGTATTCCGCAATGACGAGACCAGCAACATCGCCATCGTCAATTTTTCAAGCAGCAAAGCAAACGTCAGGGAAATCGAGGATTCCGTCGACGCCTACCACCCCACGCTTTCACCAGACGGGAAATACGTTGCATTTTCAACAAAGTACGAAGGTATCTCCGGAGAATCGGAGCTTTTTGTCCGACGCGTTGACTCTTTAGAAGCAGATAAAATAAAACTAGAAGTCCAAAGTGCGGCAATCCCGCGATGGAGAGTTACCAACGCCGATACTGAAATCGTCTACATCACAACTGCCGAAAACAATTCCGACCAGGCCATATGGGAAAAAAAATCCACATGGAGTGTCCCCTTTGCTAACGGGAAATTCGGAACACCCAAGAAACTTTACGATGGTTCGTTTAACGGAGGCGTAAGCACAGACGGCAAGTTCGCCGTATCAGGAGCTAGTCTCCTTCGTACAAACGTCAACGGCAAAAACAGTATCTGGTACAATAATGAACAAGCCTGCAACGTTTCGCTTTCTGACTTGACTAAACAGACGCTATTCCTAGATTTTGCTGGAAATACCGGAAAAAATTTCGCCGGCCACCAATACACCACGCACGAGCAACTGTTAATTGCCGACAGCACAGGCGAACTCATCAAGATGATCCCTGCGCCCAAGGGATACACATTCGACCACACGGAATGGGTACACAACAGCGGAAACCTCGCCGTAGCTACACTGACAAGCATTGACGGTACACATCCGAAAATCGTTTTAGTCAACACAAACGATTCCTCCATCACGGAAATTGCAAGCGGAGCCGAATTATGGCATCCGGATTTATGGACCGGCGTTCTTCAAAATTTCGAAACCGCGCTAGACGTCGACAGTGCAGGCATGTATGAACTCGATTCTCCTTTTACAGGTGACATGAGCCCCATGAACACACGTTACGATTTGGAGATGCTCTACAAATACCGCGATTCCATCAACGTTCTGGTTTCGGGTTCTTCAAGACCCTGGGCAGGCATAGACCCACTTGTTTTAAACAAAAATCCAGACATTTTCTCAATCAACGCCGCAAACCCGGCTGTAGACTTATCGGTTGCCAAGCGAATTCTGTTCCATTACGGATTCAATTTTTTGCCCAAACTGAAAGTAGTCACTGTATCGCTAGATTTAGACATTCTATTCCAACGTCATTACGAGCTACCTTCTTTTTGGGACGTCATTTATTTAAAATCGCCCGGATTCATTTACGACGAAGCTCATGAGTTCTGGCCCAACGGATACCCACAAGGATTATACGAACTCACACGTGATTCATACGGCTCCGACGAACAAAGCCGAAGCAACGAACAAGATAGACTCGGTCATAAATTCACACCAGATGACGGATGGCAAGGCAACCCCATTTACGTCGATTCCACATACATGGATGCCGAAGTTCCTAATCCCGAGAATATGCTGATTGCAGAAATCGAAGATTTCATCAAGGAAGCCGAAAGCAAAAATCTCTACCTCATCGGTATAATTTTCCCGCAATCGCCCGATTATAAAGAAACTGGATCTTTCGGGCGCTATGGATTACGCCGCTCCGTTGCCGAAAAAATGATTGCAATGCTAAAAGGATACGAAGAAAAATATCCACATTTCATTTTGATGGACGAAAACCAAATGGGCATGCATGATTACGGTGACGAAATGGCATTCAACTGCGATCACCTTTCGTACAAAGGTGCAGAAAAACTGACAAAGCGTCTCGATTCACTGATCCAGACATTAAACATCGAATGGAATAAATAAATGCTATCGGCGACTACGGCGGTCATGCCCCGTAGCCTCGTAATAAGCACGCTTGTCTTCGTACATGAGCTTATCAATTTTTTTCAAAATTACATCAACGCTGTTCTTATCCAAGTCAAAAACGCCAACACCAATCGATGCGGACAGTTTATATTTCTTTTTGTGGTTTTTGTTGAAATCTTCAAGATTTTTCTTGATAAGATTCTTATAGGACTCAGCCTTTTTTTCATTGTCATTATCAAGAACAATCACAAATTCGTCACCCGCATAACGGACTACCGTTCCATCGGGCCCTACCGACATCTGCAAAACATTCGATAACGAGACCAGCGCATCATCGCCCTGCGAATGGCCGAAAGTATCATTGATGCTCTTGAAATCATTCATGTCGAGCATCATCATCGCAATCTTTCTTTTGCGTTTCAGTTCTCCAGAAATTTTATCCAAGTAATAACGGTTGTAGAGGCCGGTTAATTTATCAATGAATATATTTTCGTTCTGGAGAGAAAGCATCAAACTCGTGTAACCGACGGCGATACCCACCCAAATCGTAGAAATTCCATAATAAAAAATCTGCAGGCAAACGCAAATAAATATTGGAGTCACAAACTGCAAAACCGGGAAAAACTTGACGCCACCGCTCCTGTAACGGCTAATCAAATAAATGACAACGCCATCCGCCATCAAGATGACCTCGAGCAGGTTCTTGACCATGAACAGCGGGCCGCGAGTATAGACATTCCGTTCGTTGATATCAAAAATAATCGGATTAAAGAAATTCACGACCATCAGGACCGTAATGACGCTGCAAACAATCAACATAAAATTACGCTGGAATTTGGACACGACGCCATTGAGGTGCAAAGAAATCAGCATCACCCAAAGTGGGCCAATCGCCATGTTGGACAAGAACAGGATATTGTTCGAGACATAAGCCAATACTTTCACGAAACGGCCTGTATGACCATCAATGGAAAAAGTTATCGCATCGGCAATGCAGGCGACAATCACAAGAATGATGATGCCAAGCAAAACTTTGTCTTCGCCATTCTTTTTTTGCAACTTCCAAGCACCGCTGAAAATTGCACCGAGAATCAAAAAGATCCCCAGCATATCAGCGACATAAACTTCACGCAAATAGACTTCTTGCATAAGCAACCTCTAGAGGGTTATGTAAGAAATTTATAATATTTTTCTAAAAAGTACAAAAACGCAGGCTCGGAATGTACGAGTCTGCGTTTTTTCAAATGCGTCATTCCGGGCTTGACCCGGAATCGCTCAAGTCGCGAAATTAGCGGACGACTTTTCTGTCTTCAGCAGTCATGTCGATGAATGCCTTGACACTCATCTGGCCCTTGTCGCCGTCCTTACGCTTACGGACAGAAACAAGACCTTCTGCTGCTTCCTTTTCGCCTACAATGAGGAGATACGGAACCTTCTGGAGTTCGCACTGGCGGATCTTGTAACCCAACTTTTCGTTGGATTCGTCGATTTCAGTACGCACGCCGGCAGCCACGAGTTCATCCTGCACCTTCTTGGCGTAGTCCACGAACTTTTCAGAAATCGGGAGCACGCGAGCCTGCACCGGAGCAAGCCACAGCGGGAAGTCGCCCATGAATTCTTCGATAAGAATGCCGAGGAAGCGTTCGATGGAACCGACAGCAGCACGGTGCAACATCACCGGAATGTGCTTCTGGTTGTCCTTGCCGACATATTCAGCACCAAGGCGCTGCGGCAAGTTGAAGTCCACCTGGATGGTACCGCACTGCCAATCACGTCCGAGGGAGTCCTTCAGCGTGAATTCGAGCTTCGGGCCGTAGAAGGCACCTTCGCCCGGGTTCAGCACGTAGTCAAGACCAGCGAGCTTCGTAGCTTCGGCGAGAGCGGCTTCAGCCTTGTCCCAGATTTCGTCAGAACCCACACGCTTTGCCGGGCGGGTAGAGAACTTCACCTTCACATCGTCAAATCCGAAGTCGTGGTAGATTTCCTTGACCAAGTGGCAGAAGTCAGCCACTTCGCTTGCAATCTGGTCTTCGGTGCAGAAGATATGAGCATCGTCCTGCACAAAGCCACGCACGCGCATAAGGCCGTGCATCGTACCGGCAGGTTCGTAACGATGGCACTTACCGAATTCGGCAAGGCGCATCGGGAGGTCACGCCAGCTACGGAGCTGAGAATTGAAAATCAAAATGTGGCACGGGCAGTTCATCGGCTTCACAGCCATTTCGACATCGCCAGCCATCGTCTTGAACATGTTTTCATTGTACTTGTCAGCGTGGCCGGACTTGATCCACAAAGTCTTGTTCACGATTTCCGGAGTGATCACTTCGAGGTAGCCGCGATGGTCGATCTTGCCACGGATGTAATCCTTGAGGGCGTTCACCATCTTGGTGCCCTTCGGGTGCCAGAACACCATGCCAGGAGAATGGTCTTCGATGTGGTAAAGGTCCATTTCCTTGCCGATCTTGCGGTGGTCGCGCTTGGCGGCTTCTTCGAGCAACTTCACGTAAGTTTCGAGACCTTCCTTGTCAGCAAAGCAGGTACCGTAAACACGAGTGAGCTGGTCGCTCTTCTGGTCGCCGTGCCAGTAAGCACCGGAAATCGAAAGCACCTTGAAAGCCTTAAGCTTGCCCGTAGAAGGCACGTGAGGACCGGCACAGAGGTCTTCCCAGTTCTTGCCCGGTTCGCCCGTTACATAAAAACTCAACTTGCCATCCGAACCTTCGCGAGCGAGAGCACGTTCAGCGTTATCGTGCTTGTACTTGTCGCCTTCCGTGCGAGCGAGGCCTTCTTCGGCGCTAACTTCGCAACGAGTGAACGGACGGTCTTCCTTGATGATTTCCTTCATCCGCTTTTCAATCTTCGGGAAGTCTTCTTCCTTGAGCGGAGTCGGTGTCATCAAATCGTAGTAGAAACCCTTGTCGATTGCCGGACCGTAAGCGAGCTTTGTGCCCGGGAACAAGTCGCAGATGGCTTCGGCGAGCACGTGGCTGCAGCTGTGACGGAGGAGCATCAATGCATCCGGATCGTCGTTGCTCGGGGTGATGATGCGGATGGAACCGCTTTCGGTGAGCGGACGGGTAAGGTCCAAAACCTTTTCGCCGAGTTTAACGCCAAGAGCCTTGCGTGCGAGGCCTTCAGAAATGCTCTTTGCAATTTCGAGGCCGGTGGTGCCCGATGCTACGGAACGTACGGAGCCATCGGGGAAGGTAAGTTCGATTTGAGACATAAATAATCCTTTTTGTGGGCGGTTCTCGCCCGGTTCCCCAGAAATACGACATCTGGCGGTGCGGGCTAAGATAGAAAAAGACTATAAGTGTGGCTAGTGGTGGTGGTTTGTGATTAGGGAATGTAATCGGAAATTGACCCGAAAAACGTCATTGCGAGGAAAAAAATGACGAAGCAATCCATACAAAAAGGGAGGGGAAAGCCTTCCCCTCGCTCGCACTACGTTGCTCGCTACCCTTTCTAGCGGGGACACCCCGCAACGCCCGATTAAATCGCATAAATATCAATTTTCAATCAACTCAAAGGCAATGTCATTCATTCAGATTATATGATTGTCTAATTAAACTCACCACATATTCAATATCGGCGTCCGAATTTAGAGCGATTTCATAATCGCCATTTCCCCAATGTCCAATGTCAGCAACATTCCTAGCAATTTTTTTGCTGTCTTCTAATTTCCCTTTTTTCACATTCAACCAAATTTTTATTTGATTTTTTTGAATGTTTATGTCGCAAAAATTAGTTTTTCTGATAAATGCTATATAGAACTTTGTAGCTTTGATTGAAATGTCATCTCCAATATTTAAAATCATACGCTTAACTTTGTCGTATAGCTCCTGCATTTCCAAAGAACCGGCCTCTTTTCGATTGCTTTCTGTGTAAATTTTTATTTCTTTGTTAACAGCTTTAACTTTTTCATTTGTTTTTGAAATAGTCGTTATTGACTCTGAAGACTGTTTAGCAAGTATTTGCATGAATGTAATCGTATTATTGGCGTATTTCTTTATTTCATACAACTCTATTGGAAGATCATTAAAACCAATAGCTTCTCGCTGATAAGAGGTAAAAGATGGTGCTACGAAAATAACCTTAGATTGAGACCAATCAACATCGTTTCTCTTTAAATTTTCACCAGTAGTTTCATTGTACTCTAATATAAGGTCAGATTTGTGGTTTAACATAACGGAAAGATACGCGTAACCCTGATCTATTACGCTAAAATTTTTATCGCGCTTGTATTCAACAATTACGAAGGACTGGTTGTTTTTGTCAAAACCTAGAGAATCAAATCTGAACTTTTCAATAGAAAATTCCGTTTTGATGAATTTACAACCTAATAATTCCTCCATGTTTTTTTCGCATAATGATTGAATGTCTTTTTCTAATCTAAAAGAGGATTCTTTGATACGCTTTAAGTTATTATTTTCAAGATGAAATAACGGCATACAGTACTCCTACAGTTTGCATAAATATACTTCTTTTTTTATAGTCTAGCGAATGCAATATGCATAAATACCATTTTTTGACTCAATGTTTTATTATTTCGAATCAAAAGATGAATAAACGAATATATTAAAGGAAATGAGCTTTTATCTCCTTGACGCTGACAACCTATTTGTGTATATTGTAGCCGATATTCGATAATCCTCGTGACAGTCGACATAGACCTTCGGGTCCGTACGTGCATTCGCGGCGGGGCCCATCAACCTTCTTGATGGTTCTGTTGGATAGCTGGTAGGAACACGACCTACTCGAGTTCACTCGAAAGAGTGGCAAGTAACGCCGGGGAAAGCCCCCGCCAACAGGATTGCAAGATTATCCCATTCCGCGCAAGACGTGGAAAATCTCAATACATAACAAATAAGCAAGGGCATGTTGTGCGCTGTTTTTTAGCATAATCGCAACGGCCTGTCAAAATGTCGCCCAATGGCGACGTTCAACTAAAATTTATAAGGAATAATTATGTTCGATGAAATTTTTGGAAAATTCAACGGAGGCCCGAATCGCAGTGCTAACAACGCCATCGGGGATTTTGCCAAGGTGCTAGAAGACAAAGATGCCGAAATCAAGCGGCTTAAGGAACTGATTCTGCGTTGCCCTAAATGCGGTGCGAAACTGCGTTACCCGAGAGGATAAAAGGGGCCGATATGGATGAAAAAGAATTGAGAAAAATCATTCGTCAGGGAGAAAGCTTGACGGTCGAATTCAAGAGGGCAAAGACTGCATTGCCCGACAATCTTTTTGAATCTGTTGCGGCATTCTTAAACCGCAATGGGGGGCATATTGTCCTTGGTGTTACAGACGACAAAAAA
Organism: Fibrobacter sp. UWB3; assembly: GCF_002210405.1. Classification (NCBI taxonomy): domain Bacteria; kingdom Pseudomonadati; phylum Fibrobacterota; class Fibrobacteria; order Fibrobacterales; family Fibrobacteraceae; genus Fibrobacter; species Fibrobacter sp. UWB3. The sequence goes on along the minus strand of NZ_MWQJ01000007.1, from coordinate 189,278 downwards.
ATTGAGGGCGTTGCCCCCAATTGCGTCGAAAAACTTTGCAAGCAAATAGCGAATTTAAGCAACAATCCTGAAAAATTGGATCCTCAGAACTTGATAGACCCGCAAGTTGTTGATTACAAAGACAAAAAATTGATCTACTTCTTTGTTCCCGCCAGTTCGCAGGTCCACAAGACCGGCAAGAAGGTTTTTGACCGTAGCGTCGATGGCGATTTTGTGGTAAAGACGCAGAGCGCAATTAGTGCAATGTATTTGCGCAAAAGCAACAGCTATACGGAAAATACCGTTTATCCGGGGCTTCGCGAAATTGATATTAAACGCGGAATGCTTAAGAAGGCCAAGGATTTGATTCGTTCCATCAGGTCCAATCACCCGTGGCTCAAGTTGAACAAGGAAGATTTTTTCAAAGCGGCTGGTTTGATTCGCTATGATTCTACCATTGGAAAGTCGGGTTATACACTTGCTGCACTTATGCTGTTCGGCACGGACGAAGCGATTTCGAGTTATTTGCCATATTATAAAATTGAAGCAATAGTCCGCAAACAAGACCTGATGCGTTACGATGATCGCTTGACTGTTACATGCAACTTGATTGATGGTTACGAATTATTGAACGGGTTTATCGAAAAGCATCTCCCAGACAAATTCTATTTGGATGGGAAAACAAGACTCTCTTTGCGTGACAAGATTTTTAGAGAAGTGATTGCGAATATGCTGATTCATCGTGAATACATGAATCCGATTCCAACAACGCTCGTTATTTATAAAGATAAGCTTGTGACGAATAACGCGAATAAGCCCTTTGCGTACGAGAAAATAGCATCTCAACTTTGTTCTTATCCTAAGAATCCGCATATTGCCACAATGTTTGCACAGATGGGGTTTGCGGAATACCTTGGTACGGGTATCCGTAAAATTAGTGACTTGTGCGAAATTTATTCTGGGTTAAAACCCAAATTTGTGGATAATGATATTTTTATAGCGGAGATTCCGTTGACAGATCATGTGCCAGAAAAGAGCAATATTGGCGGATTAAATGGCGGATTAAATGGCGGATTAAATGGCGGATTAAAAATTGAACTAAATGAAACACAGCAGAAAGTGTTCCTGGAAATCACAAAAAGACCTGGAGTTATGATAAAAGAACTTTCCGGCAGACTACAAATACCTATTGACACACTTGATAAGGTTGTTTCGTCTTTGCGTAAAAAAGAACTTATTGAACGTCGTGGTTCTAAAAAGACTGGCGGCTATTGGGTAAAAAAGGAACCTACGTCCACAAACTGGTAATAAACATCGGACTTGCTATTTCGTTCCGAAAATGCGGTCGCCGGCATCACCGAGGCCGGGGCAAATGTAGGCAACCTCGTTCAGGCAGCGGTCCAGATGCCCGACATAAATCTGGACATCGGGGTGTGCGTCGTGCAGTTTTTTCAAGCCTTCGGGAGCGGCGATGATGCACATGAACTTAATCTTCTTGCCACCGTGTTTCTTTATCATGCTGATGGCATCGGCGGCAGACCCGCCAGTCGCAAGCATGGGGTCCACGACTACGATTTGCCGCTCGTCAATCGGGTCTGGGAGCTTGCAGTAGTATTCCACCGGTTCGTGCGTGCTTTCATCCCGGTAAAGTCCGATGTGGCCCACTTTTGCTGAAGGGACCAGCGCCTGCATACCGGAGACCATGCCGAGCCCCGCGCGTAGAATCGGAATCAGGGCAAGCTTTCGCCCGGCAAGCACCGGCGTAGTGCATTTTTCAATGGGGGTCTCGATTTCCTTGTCTTTAAGCGGGAGGTCCGCCAGGGCCTCGAACCCTTCGAGCATCGCGATTTCTTCGACAAGACGGCGAAATTCGTTAGTGCCCGTTTCCTTGTCGCGCAGGTGCGAAATTTTGTGTTGTATAAGCGGGTGCTTGAAAATGGTCACGTTTTCCATGTTTTCAAATTCGTTCATGGGAACCTATCCTTTCTTGCTTAGCATTGCATCTACAATAATACCTAAAATAAGGGCGACGGCAATATTCGTCAGTGTTACCGCTCCCACAGAAATAGTAATCCCGCCTATGCCGGTGATAAAAATTTAGCCGTTTAGAACTGTTCACGCTATGTGAAAAAAACTGCTTTTCATAATATACCAATTTGCTGATATAATATATTATTAATAATAATCAAGATAGCATGGGGTGTGAATATGAAAAAGAAAATCCTTCTTGCGGCAACGCTTGTAACCGTTTCGTCCATGTTAATGTCCTGCGGTGACGATGATTCCGTCAGCAAGGATTTTGACGAAGACGACCCCATTCTGGATATCCCCGGAGATTCTCTCGGTCAGGAAAACCCCAAGGATTCCCTCGATCCAGTTCTGCCCAAGGACACGGTTGACTCGGTTCTGCCCAAGGATACCGTCAATTCCGTCCAGCCAAAGGATTCCCTTTCTCAGGAATTGCCTAAGGATTCTCTCGGCAATGACGAAATAAAGGATGAGGTTGCTGTCGCCAAATTCGATATTGCCCTGTCTATCGAGGATATCATTGTAGATTGGTACGGCGGCGGTGGCGAAAAGGACCCCGACAACAATAGTTTTACCTATAAGCAGTATGCCAACAACTACTGGGACATACACGACCTGAATACGGATGTCTATACTAAGGTGGAGATAAACTTTGCCAAGGCTGTCGCATACGATAACATTGATGTGATTGCGACTTATAGCGACGAGGCCAAGACTACGGAAAGAATTCCTAGTGGCGCAACAAGCCTTGTTCTGTCCTTTGAACCGGGCAAGACGCTTGTCAGTTTGGCTCTTGCCGTAAGCCCAGACACTCCAAGTGATGCCGCAACGATCAGTTTCGGTAAAATCATTATCCGGGCAAAGGATTCCGATGGCACGGTAGGCAAGATGCCTGTAAAGTCCCCAAAATTAGGCTTGGACAATGCCAATCCTATATTGGATTTCCAGTATTGTGCGGACCCGACGGCCATTGAGTACAAGGGGCGTCTCTATGTCTATGGCACCAACGACCATCAGCAGTACGAAGAAGGTGTCAGCAATACTTACGAGAAAATCAAGACGCTGGTAATGATGTCCACTGACGATATGGTCAACTGGACTTATCACGGACTGATTCCTGTCGGTGAAGTGGCTCCGTGGATTATGGCTTCGTGGGCACCCAGCATCATTAGCAAGGAGCAGGCCGATGGCAGCACGCTTTTCTCCCTCTATTTCTCCAATAGCGGCTTTGGCACCGGCGTTATCCAGGCGAAGTCTCCGGTGGGTCCGTGGACATCTCCTTTGAGCAAGAGCCTTATCGATGGCGACAATCCTGTTGTAAAAGGCAGCGGCTCCATATTTGATCCGGGTGCCGTAATTGACGACAACGGCGATGGCTGGATTTCGTTCGGTAATGGGCAGGGCTGGATTGCCAAGCTCAATCCGGACTTGCATTCCCTTGACGGGGATCCGGTGAAACTTCCGTCCCCGTTCCACTTTGAGGCAAATGAACTCAATTATATCAACGGCAAGTACGTATATACTTTCAACAACGACTGGAACGACCATACTCCTTGGGAATGGGGTGGTGAGGCTCCGACGGCCTGCAGCATGAACTACTTCACCAGTACCGAGCCCCTGAATCCTGATTCCTGGACCTACGGCGGGAACTACTTCAAGAACATGGGTGAGAATGGCATGACCTACGGCAACAATCACACTCATCTCCATAAGTATCAGGACAAGTGGTACATATTCTATCAGGCAGCTATTCTAGAGGCTTCCATAGGTACCCACGGCGGTTTCCGCAGCATTCTGGTTGACGAAATTGAAGTGGACGAAGCAAATGTCGTTATCAAGGAAGCGAAACCGACCTACAAGGGTGTAAAGGCCATCAAGAATCTTGACCCCTATTCCGTGCAGCAGGCATCTACGGCTGCCGCAACCCTGGGCATTCGCTACGTGCCAACGGAGGAACCCGGCCACATGGTGGCTTCCGTCGGTACTCCCAGCAAGGATGGCCCGGCACCTACAGAAGGCGTCATCGAAGTTCGCAATGTGAATTTCAGCAGCGCAAAAACGCTGAAGGCCCTGGTGAAAGGCAAGGGCTCGGTAACGCTCCGTCTTGACAAGCGAGATGGCGCGAACGTAGCCTCAATCAACAGCGCTGGCAGTGACTGGCAGGAACAGGAAGCGAAGTGCGGCAACATCTCAAGCGGCGTCCACACGGTCTATCTGATTATAAAGGGTGATGTGCTGTTCGATACCTGGCAGTTTGCGAATTAGTCCGCTGATAGCCCTGGGCTATTATATAACTATATTTCTTGCATGACCATTTACAACATTGGCAATCGGGTCGTCAACAATTATCTTTTTGCAATTGATGAAGGGTACATTCTCATTGACACGGGATACGAGAACGGTTTTGCGCGTTTTCAAAGAAACCTCAAAAAGCTCAATATACAGCCAAGCGGATATAATATCCATCATGTTCATACGCCTTGGGGTCTTTCACAAAGCCAAGCGCGGTAAGTTCTTTTGCAACCGCATAGAACGGCAAAAGCAAAATAAATAGACAAGCAAAAACAAAATATTTCATACAATTTAACACTTTATATTACTCTCTTTTGACTGTCGTTGTAACTTTCAGCGTATCGGCTTTGCTGTACGGAGTCTTGTATATTAATTTCCAAGTGAAAGAGCTATCCCTCAAAGACAATACGTCCATCGCATAAAAATGAGATTCTGGAAGTGCAGGCAAATTTGTGTATTTAGGATTCCCACAATAAGTTGGATAATTGTCGCAATAACACGTATAGTGCGGAAACGAATGCATCTCAGGACAAGAAATAGAAACAGAATGTATTGTCGGCGCCGTTTTGAGATTCGAGCTTAAAGAATCTTTGCGTTCATTTTTTTCTTTTGACTTTGCAGATTTTTTGGAGTCTTTTTTCTTTCCTGTTTCATAGAAAGTCACGCCACTAGGCAAATCAATGGCAGTCAACTCATACGAAGACGAAAACCTTTTTGAATGAGAACAAGGGAAAGTTTTCTTTACTGAAGCAAATTGTTTTTTAAAATAAGCGGTGTCAAACGTTGCATATACAGGACGAGGGATATAACTCGTTTTCTTAAACAGACCAAAATTTAAATTTATATAGGCCGTATCTTGATACGTATTTGTGTCCGGTTTATATTTCCGCGAAAGTGGATAACCTTTAAATGTATCATCGGGACACAGTTCTGCATGGCACTGAAATTCATCCCCTTTTATCTCGCAGTTAGAAGCCCGCCATACAGAAATTTCGCCTTTGTGATCTTTAATGCGATAATACACCAAGGCATTTTCAGGAATACGATTGTTATAGTACAGAAAGAAAAGTGTTCCTGCAACCAGAACAAGCAAAATAGGTAACACAATTTTCAAAACAAACTTGAACTTCATATCGCACAACATACAAAAGTCAAACAGTACGCGCAAGAGACTTCGCAAATTCGTTCACAGTTTTACCTCTTTTACCGTACTTGTTTTTCTCAAATTTTAATTGTATATTACGTTTAGCACTAGAAAGGGTGATGTTATTAGATCGCAGTTCGCGCAAGCGGGGCGGTCTTTATTTTTTAAGGGAGCAAAAATATGAACAGAATCAAACTTATCGGAATCAACACAGAGGGGGCCATGCGATTGTGGTTTGGGCCAGAAACGAAAATCGGTGTTTTCGCGTCGAGAGATTTTGACGCAGATGATTATCGACTGGAGCAATGGGCCGCAGAAGCAGGGGGGTTCCACCAGTGCCTTGTGGGCACGTTCCATTCGGATGCGGAACGTCGGATTTTAGACATTGCGCTTGCGAACGGTGCGTTTGCGGTCTGGATTCGCGGGTGCAGCCTCCCCCGCATTTATCGTGGCGCCGTGGAAAAAGCGATGGAAAACGACCATTTGCTTACGCTTTCGTGCTTCCACAGAAAGCACCACACAGAAGCGACTGCGCGTTATTGCGTGCAATTGGTGTCCACGTGCACGAAAAAGCACACGTTCTTTATGAACGAAAACGATTCGCTGCTAGAGCCGGTTTATCGCAAAGTGGCTTGGCATCGCAACACGCAGCTTTTTTACGGACGCGATTAGTGCGCATTTCATTACTGTAATAAACGTTCACGCGTTTTCTAAAAATATATCTTTAAAATATGATTACACTTCTCCAAAAATCTGTTTTCGCTCTTGCCATTTGCGGAGCAACTCTTTGCAGTTTTGCGGCAGACGCAAAACCATACGTCAAGGCAGACGCGCTTCCGAACGCGCTCAACTTCTACCCTGCGCCGCCGGAAACAACGTCCGTCCAGTTCATGTACGACATCTCGCAATACATGTGGGGCAAAGCGATGCGAGCGGATTCCGCACGTGCAGCCCTGGCCGTGGCGCAGGCGGTAGAAACGATCGAGGACATGGCCAAGATGTTCAGCGAACCTTTTGGCATGGAAATTTCGGCAAAGAAGACGCCCGCCATCATGAACATGCTCGAACGCGGAATCCGGACGCTTAAGCAGGTGGGGAGCCTGCCCAAGAGGCATTACATGAGGCGCCGCCCCTATGACCGCTTCAACGAATCGACTCTTGTCCCTGCCGAAGAAGAGCGGCTGAGAACGAATGGCTCCTACCCGTCGGGACATACCGTTCGCGCCTGGTCAATGGCATTGCTCTTGGTCGAGGTGAACCCGGCTGCGCAAGACGCATTGTTGAAGTACGCCTATGAATGGGGGCAAAGTCGCGTGATTGCAGGGTTCCATTGGCAAAGCGATGTTGATGCCTCCAAAGTTCTTGTTTCAGGAGCGTTTGCAAGTTTGCACAATGACGAGACTTTCCTTGCCGACATGAAAAAGGCACGAGCCGAATTCAAGAAGTTATCTGCAAAGAAGAAATAACTTATTTATCCCAGCGGCGGTAAACATTCGCCAAAATCGCACCGGAAATGTTATGCCATACGGAGAATATGGCGCCGGGGACGGTTGCCATGGCAAGGCCCGAGAACGCAGTCGCCGCAAGGCTTGTTGCAAGCCCAGAATTCTGCATGCCGATTTCAATGGAGAGCGCTTTTGTCTTGGGCGTAGAGAACTTGAGCATTTTGCCGAGACCAAAGCCACAGCCGTAACCGAGCAAGTTGTGAAGAATCACCACGGCAAACACGATAGCGCCCGTAGAGAGAATCTTCGCTGCATTGTGCGAAACGACAGCCGCGACAATCATCGCAATAGCAATCACAGAAACAAGCGGCAAAACTTTAATCGCCCGCGCTGTCCATTTGCCAAAGAACTTGTTGATAACAAATCCTAACGCAATCGGCACAAGCACCACCTTCACGATGGAGAGGAACATCGCCATCACATCGACATTGACCGTCGTTCGAAGCAGCAAGTACGTAATCGCCGGAGTCAGCACAGGCGCAAGAAGCGTATTCACGCTCGTCATGCCGACAGAAAGCGCGACATCACCCTTCGAGAGGTAAGTGATGACGTTACTCGCAGTGCCACCTGGGCAAGTGCCCACGAGAACCACGCCCGCCATTAAAGCAGCATCGAGTCCAAACGCTTTCGAAAGCAAAAAAGCAAGTGTAGGCATCACCACAAACTGCGATGTGCAACCGAGGATGATTTCTTTCGGTCGCATGAACACCAGCGCAAAATCACTCAACTTGAGCGTAAGCCCCATGCCAAACATCACGACCATCAAAAGGTAATTCACCCACGAAAGTTGGATCCAAAGAGTCGTGCTTGGGGCAAATAAAGAGAGTGCCGCAACTGCAAGCACCACCACCGCCATCCACTTGCCAATAAATTCACTGATTTTTTCAAAAATTCGCATTGTAAAACACCTTGTCAAAGCAAAAGTCCGGCCATCCAAGAACTCCAATGAATATAGAATATTTACAGTTTTCACTGGAAAAATTGATATCGCTATTTTAAAAAATCAAGTATATTAATAATGTGAACAGCGTACTTCAATTATTGTCAAAACACAGAAGTGCCATAATGGGCTTTGCCATATTATGGATTATGCTGTTTCATTTGCGAGTCCCTACAGATATAGACTTCATAGATTTCTTCAGGTCCGTCGGTTATGGCGGCGTAGACATTTTCTTATTCTTGTCCGGTTTCGGTCTTTACTATTCCCTATCCAGAAAAAATTTTGATTTAAAGAAATATTATAAGAGCCGTTTTTTCCGCATCCTTCCTGAATTTTGGGTTGTGATAGGCTTTGCCTTTTTGGCGCAAATGGATTTTAGCACTAGGGCTTTTTACCAATTGATATGCAAGGCAACGACACTGGGCTATTGGATCGGATACCGTGACGAGTCGTGGTTTATTTCTTGCATTGTATTTTTATACGCAATATTCCCCGTTTACTTTAAGCTATTCAAAAAATACGGATATAAAGCATCCTTCTATTTTATCGGAGCAGGATTTTCTTTAATGTTAATCTACGCATTAACTTGTATTCTTTGTTACAACAACAAGAATTACGGGGGATTCATCATATTGACTTACGCAAGGCTCCCGATATTTTTCATAGGCGCAATTTTTGGGCATTGGGCAAAAGACGGATGTAATATTAGGCTTACTAAAAAACTAAAAACAATTGGATTGACAGCCGCGTTTATCGCCACCATTATTTTATTTATATTCCAGACCTATTTTTTCTACGCCTTGCAAACTTGTTCCCTAGCGTACCTTCCCTACATTATCATAACTCCCGTTTTGTGCTTACTTCTTGCAAAATTTTTTGACAAATACAAAACCATTGATAAGATTTTTACCATTTTCGGGCTAATGTCATTAGAATTGTATTTGTGTCACATATTTATATACAAATTATTCTTTGATTTTATAGACTTTTTGGATAAAGATTCTTCGAACATTTTGACCATGCTAATTTCATTTTTTGCGGCATACCTCTTGTACATCGTCAATAAAAAAGTCCTGTCAAGAAGAACAAACATTAGAATCAGGCCTTAACGCCATTCGAGGTTATGCAAAGTCCATGTTGTAAAAATCGTTTTATTACATTTTGATTATGAAATTGACAAAACATCTTTTTTACACAGCCGCAATTTCCGTTTTTGCTACAGCCTGCACAACGTCTGCACCAGAAGACAACTGCAAAGAAGTATCTTACGACAATATACAGTGTTATAAATATTCACACGATGAATGCGGAAATATTATTTGTGCACCAGATGCGTTTAACCAAGAGGACTATTTTACCTCTATCCTCGATGCCGTCCAAGAATCCGGAAAATACACTACACGCGATTCTGTGGCTGCATACTTGTGCAAGTTCGACAAATTACCAGGCAACTATGTAAGCAAGGACGAAGGTCAAAAACTTTACGAATCGAAAACAGGCAAGACTTTCGAGAAGTGGAATTTTAACCCGTGGACAACGATCGGCGTGATGATCGGCGGCGATAAATTCAGCAATTACGCTTCAAACGCTAGCAATTATCATGCAACTTTGCCAGAAGGCTCATACCATGAAGCCGATGTCGACTACTCGGCTAAAAATCGCGGTACAAAGCGCCTCGTCTATCAAAGCGATTGCGTCATTTACTACACCGCAGATCATTACGAATCTTTCGACAAGCTAGAAATCAAGTAAATTTTCACAACAAACCCTACCCCATTTTTGAGGAGGATAAATGAAATTCAAACAACTTTTGTGCAGCACAGCTTTTGCAATTTCTGCGACATCTGCGCTTGCCGCACAGAACATCATCGAGATTGACGATGCGCATCCGGGCGTTGTCATCAACAAGCAAAACATGATGGGCGCCGATCTCGCCATCTGGAATCCGCCCACGCGTTATTACGACATGACGCCCGCCCTCGTCGATGGCGGCTACACGATATTCCGCTTCCCAAACGGAAGTTTGAGCAATGACTACCACTGGAACGGCGCAGGCAAATACGACAGCACTGGACTCTGGACACCAAGCGAAGAAAGCTGGGCTCCGGGATTCCTCGGCGAAACAATTTACCGCGGCACGACAAAAGACAACTACGGTTTCATCCGTCGCAGCCACCTTGCCGATGGCGACAAGAGCACTATGTGGTGGGGCGAAATTCTCGATCCAAAAGACCCGCCTTGGATCGTCATTGAATTCCCTGAAAAGAAAGACCTCGATTCCATCGTCGTCGAATGGGGCAATCTCCGCCCGAAGTCTTTTGAACTTTCATATTGGACGGACGAATACGCCGAATACCCGGGCGTTCACCAGAATCTCGAAAATAAGTTAAAGAGATGGGGTACCGTCAAGGTCACTAGCGGCGAAACAAAGTACAAGTTCGCCACAACGCGCGCTCGCTATGTAGCGCTCCGCTTCAAGACGACCGACTTGCCGTCTAAAGGCGTGCAAATTCGAGAAATGAAGCTCTATAGCGGTTCTGACGATTTGCTCGCCGGGAACGATTACAAGTTCTTCGCAATGTCCACGCGCAACGGCGACAAGCCGCGCACCGACTGGACCAACATCAAATGGCATTTCGAAGAATTCATGACCTACATCAACAAGCTCCCAAAACTTGTCAATGGTCAAAAAGCTCAAGCCGTCATTTGCGTCAACGCAGGCACTGGAACCTCTAAGGAAGCAGCCGCTTGGGTGCGCTACGCCAACAAAGTCAAAAAGTACAACATCAAGCAATGGCAAATCGGCAACGAACTTGATGGAGAATGGGAAGAGTCCGGTCCACTTTCGGCAAGGCAATATGCCGCACGCTTTATCGAATACGCCCGCGCCATGAAAGCTGTTGACCCGAGCATCATCTTGCATGGTCCGCTTCTCAGCACGCACAAGATGCAGCAGAAAGGCGCAGGCCTCATGGATGGCAAATACTGGATGGCAGAATTTTTGCGCATCGTCGGCGAAGCCGAAAAGGCCGATGGCAAACGCTATCTCGATGTCGTTGACTTGCACACTTATCCGTACTGGGCTCCGAACAACTTGAATGCTGCAGACATGCTCAAGGCAAGCCTCGATGTCGCACACAACGCCGACACGCTCAACGCCTGGATGAACAAGTATCTCGAAGGCAAGCGTCGCGTATTCCTCTCGGAATTCAGCACGTCCGTGCAAGGCTCACAAATCTGGATGGACTACCCGCAAGCCGCTGGCATGGCAAACATTTTTGCACAGTACGCCGTCCGCTTTGGCGACCGTTTCCAAGCGCTCCCGTGGGATGCATTCGGCAACGTGTTTGAAGGCCCGGACCACACGTGGGGAACTATCAGCATGACAGCACTCGTCAAGGAAGGTTCATGGAACCGCTGGGCAAGCCTTGAACCCACCGCCGAATATTACGGTGTCTACATGACGTTCAAACGATTCCTCGAAAGCGGTTACGCCGTCGTTCCCGTCAAGAGCACTACAGAATCAGTCGTGCCTTACGCCATTTGCAAAGGCAACAGTTGCAACGTGCTTCTCGTGAACCTCACCGACACTAAGCAAATTGTGCAGGTTGACCGCAAGAGCGAAAAGAAAAAACCGAGCAACGCACGCGTAGAAGTTGACGTGTTTGGCGCAGAACAATTCAAGTGGATTGGCGACCAACGCGACGCTTACCCGTACCCGAAAATGGGTCCGAGCGGCCGCCGCATCGAAGGCAAGAACCGCGATATCGAAGTTCCGCCGTTTGGAACTGTCGTTGTCCGCATGAACCCGGCTCAGCAAAACAGCGCACCCGAAGTTCTCGCCGCTGCGCTTGAAAAGAAAGTCCTTGTCGTAGGCGATACGCTTGACCTCTTTGTAACCGCCGTGCAAGAAGGTGGTGAGCTCGCCGGTGCAGAAGTTCAAATCAAGAAATGGGACAAGAACGGCCCGCTCACAGTTCGTGCAACTCCCGATGACGGCAAATGGAATTCTTCCATCGAAAGTTTCCACTTGCAAATTCCGCTCACAGAAAAAGTCTCGATTGGCAATAAGGAAATCAAAGTCACCATCACTGGCAAGAACAAAAAGCAGACTTCGTTCAACATTCCGTTCCGCGTCCGTGGCGCTTACCGCACCACAAGCGTGATGCAGAACTTCGACAACGGTTTAGACAACGTATCGTGGTTCCCGGTCGTGAATGGCGACAACGCCACCTCGATGGATGCCAAGGTCTTTAACGGTAACCCGCCTCTCGGCGGCTACATCCGCCACGACTTCATTGTCGAACAACCGCCTAATCTCGGTTGGCCGAACTACTCCGGAGCCTACTACAACGTGCCGGAAGAAATCAAGAATTCCGTCGGTATCGTTTTCGATTACGCCACATCGCACAACAATCCGCAGGGCTACATCGAACTGCAAATCATGTCGAGTCAGGTCGAAGACTACGACGAATTCATGGTCCGTCTCAAAAACACGCGAGGCAACTGGGTTCGCGACACGCTCATCTGGGAAAACATGAAGCAGGAAGGTTGGGGCAAGACGATTCCGCAGCTCGACCCGACCAAGATCAAGAACTTCGCATTCCGCGCCCGCTATAGCGGCAAGGGATTCATCAACCTCGACAACATCTACTTGCTCGGGGAAAACGGCAAGGAAGTCCCGATGCCAAGAGGCCTGCGCAGACTCCGATAGCATCAGCGATTCGAGACACGTATGGTGATGCCGGCACAAAGACCGGCATGACATGAAAAAAACGCCGTCCTTGCGATAAGCAGGGGCGGCGATTTTCATAATAGAAGTAAAAGCTTACGCGAGTTCGTTCACGTGCTGAAGCACGAGCTTTTGAGCAGCACCATTGTACAAGACAGCATCATAGTTTTCGCCATTCTTGCCCACGCGCGATTCCGTCACAATGCCGTTTTGAGCGCCCGTTTCCGTCGGTTCAAAGAAAATCTTGCCTAGAGCAGTTTTCTTTTCTTCAAGCATGTTCTGAGCAACAAACCAGTCGCGAATGGCCTTGAAATAAATCTTTTCAACATTCGAATCCTGCGGGAGCAAGTCGTTCAAACGTCTTGCAATTTCGCTGACCGGCACCGGAGATTCATCTGTCGGATAATTCTTGAGCTGTTCTTCGGTCACATGGAATTTTTCCTTACCACTGCGGCCAGTCTCGCCCAATTCTGCACGCGATTTGCGCCTTGCCAAGCGTTCATTCGCCTGAGCAACGCATTTATCAATATTATCCAAAATAAACTTCTGAGCATCGGCATTGCATTTCGTGTAAACCGAATGGTGTCCACGAATATCAGCTTCAACCTTTGCAAAACCAAGTTCTTCACCACGCGGAGTCGGCAAATTCAGGTCCTTGCCCTTATCGCCCTCTTCCTTCAAAAGAACGCCTTCTCTCGAAAGCACTTCAGCCACGTCTGCGTACACAAGCGGCATCATTCCACTTTCATGCGGGATCAAGAAATTCAAGCGGCGTACAACACCCGATACAGAAACCGGTTCAACAGAAATTTCGAACTTGGACAACATTTCGGGAGTAAAGACAAGTTCTTGCGTTGCCACTTCACGGACTGGGCGCGGCTTTACAGCCTTTTGCGGTTTCGGAGCCACCACCTTTTCGCGACGTTCCATCACCGGCATAACCTTTTGCTTTAAATAATCAGCCACATAAGCAAGGCATTTGCTAATACGTTCCTGCTTACACACATCACCTTCCGGAAGAGTTTCCTCAGTCAAAGGATTCACCCCACAAGAAAGCTTTCGCAAATACATTTCAGCACGTTCAAGAATCTTTATTTCTGCTGGCATTTTTAACAATCCCTTTTTAATCTTTTTCAGGCTAGAACAATATAACATCTTTTATAAACAAAAAAGCCAGTGCAGCTCTTAACCGCACCAGCTTTACGCCTATACACCAAATTTTACTTAAAGATTAGCCGTAAACGAAGCCTAGTACAATAGCAATCAGTGAAAAAATCACAACTTGCCTTAAAACAACGATGTCTTCTTTCTGCATAGCTACCTCTCTGTTTTTCTTGCCTTAAATTAGATTTTTAGCTCGAAAATCGTACAGATGTAAGAAAAACATCATTTTTACAAAAATAATCCGTGATAAACATCATACACCATATTGTCAATTCGTCAATAAAACTTCAAAAAAAACGATCCTAGCTCTTTGTAAAAAATCTATTTCATAGTAGAGGCGGTTATGTTAAATATTGACGAAATTGGCGATTACAGAGATCTACTGAAAAATTTCTTCGTGCAGAAGAAATTGGAATTTCCGCTATTTTCCTATAAGATGATGGGACAAAAACTTGGACTCGAAACGAGCCAGGTTTTCCGTGTATTGAATAAGGAATCCCACCTCCCCGCGCAGAGTATCCCGCTCTCCAAAAAATTGCTCGGGCTCAAAGGCCGCGATGGAGAACTTTTTGAGATTTTGGTAGCGGCATCGCGCACAAAATCCAAAGCAAAAAAAGATAAGCTTTACAAGATGGCACTCGCATTGCAAGACGTGAGCCTCCGCAAACTGAATTCCAACGAAATTTTATTCCTCAGCCGCTGGTGGATACCCGTAGTCCGTTCGATTATCGAAATCAATGGCGGCAAGGCCGATGTCCACACCTTGGTTAAGCAGATTACGCCAGCCGTTTCCGAGGACCAGGTGAAAGAAGCCATTCGAGTCTTGAAAGAGCTCAAGATGATTACGCCGCTCGCCTCCGAACGTTACGCCGTTTCGACCGTCAATTTTACATCGGCAGGGGCAACCAAAGTTACCGCCATTCGCAGTTACCAGAATCAACTGCTTACGCTTGCGCAAAACGCGCTCGTCAACATTCCGCCAAGCGAGCGCAACATTTCATCTATTCTCGCTTGCGTTGATGACGAATGTCTTGAAGATCTCGTCGAGATGACTTGCGAATTTCGCAGACAAGTTCAAAAACGCGTTGCCGAAGTTGCAGAGCCAAAGAAGGTCATGCAGTTCATCTTCTCGCTGTACCCGGTTGCCGATATTTCGGACAAAGAAACAACAAAAGAAAAAGCGAGGATAGCATGAAAAGATTATTAGCATCTCTATCCTGTGTATTACTATTCGCCTGCTCCTCAGATAAGAATCTCGCAGGCGCTAGCACCGTTGAAACCGAAAACGCTTGCATCATCAACGTTGTAAACATCAATTCTAAACCGGCTGCCAACGTTGTCGCAAGAATCCGTCCGCTTTGGTACGTGGAAGGAGTTTCATCGAATTCCGCCGTCACGCAAAATAATATACAAGACGCAACATTAGAAGTCGCTGCAGATTCGCTCGGCAACATCGTCATGGATTCCATCAACTTTGATAAAGGCTACATCGAAATCATTGATGGCAATTCCGGCGTTTTCCAAGCTATTGCCTCTAGCGACTTAAAGAAGAATAAATTAACAACCATGCAAATGGAAGAACTCGGCTCCGTCACCGGCAAGGCTGCACTCCCCGAAGGAACCGACTACGCCTGGGTCCAGATTTACGGCACCGATAAAATCGTAAAGACCAACAAAGACGGCGAATTCACACTTGATTCACTTCCGCCCGCAAGCTACCAGATTCGTGCCATATTGCCCGATGAACAAGCGACAATTGGCGAAGCCTCCATTACAATTTCTGCTGGCGAAAAGAGCGATATCCAAGCGCTAGCAAAACCGACTCTCGAAAACGAACAATTAGAGCAATGGGCACATGTTCGCACCATTCCGCTTGATTCTACAATCTCGGATTGGATGAAACCCATCGCAGAAACTACCGTTGTCTTTGTGCGATTAAACGAAACGAACTTCGACTTTAGCGAAGCCATGGACAACGGAAACGACATCCGATTCACCGACCAAAGCGGGAACCGTCTCGCATTCAAGCGAGCTTTCTGGAACAGCACCACTCCAGACACTCCGCAGTCCGCAGAATTCCAAATCCGCATCGACGGCTCATCAAGCGTTGAAAACCTCGAAATGTACTGGGGCAAGACCGCAGCACTCGACGCAAGCGCAAGCAATGATATCTGGGCAAGCCTCCCCGACTCGCTCGTAAAAGCCATCCATTCCATCACGCTGATTGACTTCGAAAATCAAAAACTCGAATCCGCATTTGACTACGGCGACGGTCCGCGCGAATGGTACTTCCATCCACAAGACACAAACGTCACGACAACGCCCTCAAGCGAAAACATTCAGGACGCCTTTGAATCCAGCAAGGAACGTGGCGGCTACGTATTCCATTGGAAGAGCACTAGCAAAACAAGAGGCAAGTGGTCGATGATCGGCTCACGCGTAAGCCGCGTCCCGTCTAGCCTAGAAGGCATCGATTCCATCGCATTCTACGCCAAAGGCAAGGGCGAGCTCGGTTTTGCGGTAGAAGTTCTCAACGAGCCGACCGGAAAAACAAAGTATGTGGACTATCTCGATTCCACCTGGAAACGCTTCTGCTTTACACCAAGCGATTTTGTCGAAGGCGATGGCGAGTTCGGGAATATGGGATGGGATTTCGTCAAGCCGCGCGTCACGACTTTCACCATTTGGATTGTAGACGAAAGCGAAATGTGGATTGACGACGTTATTTTATACGGAGTAAACCGCGATAATTTTAATTAGCTATTAGTCATCAGTCATTAGTTAATAGTTATTGATTGAATCTAACGACTATTGACTATTGACTAAGTATCAGATATCTTTCCCGCTTTTGGCGAGGAACGCAAGCAGCACAAAGCATCCCGCAACCACCCCAATCAACGGGAGGTCCGAAAGTTCGCGCAATACCATGCGCAAAAGGCGCACCATCTGCGAACTTGCAAACGCATACCCCACGCTGCACAGCACCACGAACAGTGCAAAGCGCCCAATGAACGGGATGCTTTTCGTGATGCGCTTGAAATAGTTATTGATGCAGGCGCCATAGAGCATCAAAAGCGTTGCAATCAGCCCGACCGAAATTGAATTCAAGTGAGCCCTTAAAAAGTTCGCGAACTGGTGAATATAAGGTTGCATAATTCCAATAAATTAGTGTAAGTCTCTTAGCAGTTCATCAAGCTGCTGTTCCACGTGCAATTTATCGCCATCGTTCATAACCGTGCGAATCCGCTTGCCCGGAAAAAGTTCCAGAGCACAGGCGCCACGCTGATTTTCAATACGGCGTTTAGCATCGCTTTCACTGAGTCCGCGATGTACCAAGCGTTCCAGGCGAGCACTTTCAGGCGCATCGACAATCCAGATTTCGTCAAGCATTTTTACAAGCTCGGGCGCACGCGAGAAAAGCGCAGCCTCCACGAATCGGCACTTGTCCGCGACACTCGTCAACTGCGAGGCACTTTCACTAGAAGAGTCAGCGGCCTCCCCTGAAAAAAATTCCGCCACGGCACGGTTTAAGTACGGGTAAACAATCTGCTCCAACTTCACGCGAGCATTAGCATCCGCAAAAACGCGGTCTGCAATCAGCGCGCTATTCACGCCCGTCGGCGTCAAGCATTCTTCGCCAAAGTACGCCACCATTTCAGCGCGCAGCCCCGCCGAATCGCGGTAAAGTTCATGCACTTTGCAATCGGCATCAAGCACCTGGAAATTACGCGCACGCAGCAAGGCCCCGACAAAGGACTTGCCCGCACCTATCGAACCCGTAATTCCAATCTTCAGCATAACGCCACTACTCCGCGACCATTAAAAATCAACGTCCGAGCGAAATCAAGCACAAGCCAATGACCACGCCCAACATTGCAAAAAACTTCGTCTTACTCTTGCGTTCCTTGAATATAAGAATTCCCGCCAAGAAGCTGATGAACACACTCGAACGACGCAGCACCGTAATGATCGAAATCAACGCATCCGAATCGCTCACCGCCAAAAAATAGCAACGGTCTGCAATAATCAACAGCGCCGCCACCGCCAAGAACGACCAACGGAACTGAAACGGAGTCGTCTTTTTACGCGTCGGGTACCACGTGAACAAAGTCGTCAAAAACTGCACCACGCACATGTAAATGCTGAACCAGACCTGCACTGTCAACGGTTCAAAATTCATGCGCTGCAAAATCAGCTTATCGTAAATGCCGCTGCAAGCCGCCAAAATCGTTCCGAGGAGCATCGCCACGACCCAGCCGTTGCTAAAGAAATGCCCCATTTCCTTGCGACCCGCAAGCGAGAGTCCGATGTACGAACAAACGCAAACCGCAATGCCGATCCACTGCATCACCTGCGGACGCTCGCCGAGGAATCCGACTGCGATCATGATTGTAAACAAAGGCGCAAGCGCACGAATCGTCGTCGAAATGCTGAGCGGCATGTGCGCAATCGCGCTGTACGTGAAAAGCCAGCTCCCGCCGACAATCACCGATTTGACCATCAAAAACAGGTGGTCATGCAAAGTCAGCGGCTCGCAATGCCCGGTCAAAAGCACCGGCAACATCAAAAGCGCATAAAAAACGCTGCAGAGCAAAAGTACCGGACGGACAGCGTTATCCTGAACCGATTTTTTCTTAGCCAAGTCGTAA
The DNA here is from genome assembly GCF_002210405.1 of Fibrobacter sp. UWB3. Lineage (NCBI taxonomy): Bacteria > Pseudomonadati > Fibrobacterota > Fibrobacteria > Fibrobacterales > Fibrobacteraceae > Fibrobacter > Fibrobacter sp. UWB3. Next base: position 170,845 of record NZ_MWQJ01000007.1, on the reverse strand, counting down.
AAGCCAAGAAAAACTGCCGAAGCAAAAGCCAATATTAACCATGACATAACGCGCCAAATTTAAAAAATACCGCCCAATCTTTAAAGACTTTGCTATTATTTAATAAGAAACCAATCATAAAGGGGACTCAAAAATGAGCATTAAAAATAAAGCAGCTTCACTCATTGAAGAATTCAAGGCATTTGCCTTCAAGGGTAACATCGTCGACATGGCCATCGGTATCATCATCGGTGCCGCCTTCGGTAAAATCGTTAACTCCTTCGTGAACGACATCGTGATGCCGCTCGTCACCGCCATAATCACCAAGTGCGGTGGCCAAGAAGCAGGTGAAGGCCTCAAGACTCTCGCATACAAGACCGCTGAAGGCGTGACCATTCCGTACGGCAACTTCGTTGGCGAAATCCTGAACTTCCTCATCGTCGCATTCGCCGTGTTCCTCATGATGAAGAAATTCCTCGGTTTCATGCAGAACATGCGCAAGAAGAAAGAAGCTGAAGCATCCGCAGCTCCGGCAGCACCTCCGGCACCGAGCGCCGAAGAAAAGCTCCTCACCGAAATTCGCGACTTGCTCAAGAACAAGTAATATAGAGGGGGAAGCCTCCCCCTGATTGCAGCCTCGGCTGAATCCGAGTCTTCCATCACCCTCTCTAGCGGGGGCAACTGCGTAAGGCGAACAAAACAGGGCTGCTTGCAGACCTACTTTTGAGCCTAGCAGTTGGGACTTTGTTCCCACCCCGCAACGCCCCGATGCAAAAAACGCGCAAACCCTTGCGCGTTTTTTTGTATTGTCATGCCCGCCTCCGAGCGGGCATCACCTTCTTGAAAGGAGATTCCCGCTTTCGCGGGAATGACATAAAGATTTAAATTTTCAACTCAAACATTGCATCTGCTTTAAACGGCAGATCTTCCGCCTGCGGCGTAGCAATTACAACCTGGCATTCCTTTTCGCGAATGAGCGAAGCGACTGCATCACGGCGGTTCACATCGAGTTCGGCAAAAATATCGTCCAAAAGCAAAATCGGCTTTGTCAAGTAACGCGACGCCACATCGACTGCTGCAAAACGCATCGCAACCGCCGCCGAACGGCATTGCCCCTGCGACCCGACAGAACGCATCTCGTAACCAGACGCACACAGAGCCAAGTCGTCACGGTGCGGCCCCGCCATTGTCATTCCCTGCAAGCGTTCCACAAATTCCAAATCCGCGAGCTTTCGCGCAAACGCATTCCGCAGCATTTCCTCGCTTACCGCATCCGAGCCATCCGCCGCGTTCCCGGCGACATTCCCGGAACCGTCCGCAGAACATTCCGCGCACTCCCTGCGAGCAATTTCAACAACACCTTCAGCAGCACCCGTCGCGCCCGATGGAATTTCATCCATCATCTCATCCGACAGCGGGTCCGCCGCATCTAGCGCATCAAGCGACTTCAGAATCGAGCTCTTGTAAGCGCAAGTGATTTCATCCACCCCGCCCGAAAGCTTGCGATAGTACCGCGTAATAATTTCCGAGACTTCTTTCGAGAGCGCAATTCGCGCCGCCCAAAGTTTGGCACCAAGATCTATCAGCTGTTGCGTTAGCACACGGAATAAGTCTTCGCCACCGACCGCAGAGCCCTTCTGCTTAAATTCCTTAAGCCACTTGTTACGCTGTTGCAGCACGCGCTTGTAATTGCGCAACACCAAAGAATTTGCAGAAGAACGGAAACAGAGAATTTCATCGAGCCAATGCCTGCGCACATCCGGTCCACCTCGCAAAAGCTCAATATCCGAAGGCTGCATAATCACCGCCGGGCACGTCCCGAAAAACGCAGTCGGAGACTTAAGCGATTCACCGTTTTCACGAACCTCGCTCCCGCGAGAAAACACGCGAAGCGCTCGCTTCCGCTCGCGCCCCTCATCTTCAAATTCACCGCGCAGAATCAGTTCGTTCTGCTTCCATGTAATCAGTTCACGCAAGTCACGCGACCGAAACGAGAATCCCTGCGCAAGCAAATAAATCGACTCCAAAATCGTCGTCTTGCCGCAGCCATTCGGTCCGCAAATCACATTGATGTGAGCATCGAAGTTGCAGTCCATCGATTCTAGACTGCGTACCTTCGAAATGAACACTTTAGAGATCAAGGAATGTATCCCCGCAAGCCAAGCGTAAACGGAGTCCAGATGCCAGCACGAGATTCATAAAGGAACGCATAGTTCACTTCAATCGGGAACCTCTTACGCCCAATGCGAATATCAAACTTGTAACCCGCACCAAACATCCAATCCAAATCGTCCATACCAATGCGAAGCGTACCATTCGGGATGATTTCGCAATCAAAGCCCACGCGGCCAGTCCAAACATGGAGCTGCGGGTCAAAAGCCAAGAGCGTATCAGCCACCTGATAGTCAATCGCTTCCATCCAGGCGCCCACATTCTTTCCTAGCAACTTTGTACGGTAGCCAATCCCAATCTGCAACACCTTCGGGCGAACGCCTTCGGTCGATGCAAGCGAATTATCCTTGCTCGGATTCTTCGTCCACTTTGCAGACAAGTTTTCGCTAAAGCTTAAATTGCGGATAATGACAGAAGACGACCACTTTTCATTCCACTGGCGAAACCAGCTCAAGTTGATCGTCACCGGGCTGCGGAAAGAATCTTCCATTTCAATTCCATCGAAATACTGCGCCACATCCAAATTATCATAGCTCATCGAAAGCGAAAGCCCGAATGCATCCTGACGAGTCGCACGGAACGCAAAGCCAAGATAGAACATCGAGAAAAACGGAGACGCAGAACCCAGCGTCTTATCGTCATCGTCAATCACCTTGAAATCCGTATCACCGCGATAGAGCATGGCAAAGCCAACACCCATGCGCTTCCCGACCTTGCCTTCAACACCCACGGCACCACCAATACGGTCCAAGTCGCGTTTTTCAAAGTTCACCGTATAGCCAATATTTTCACGGAAACCAAGCAATGCCGGGTTCCAGTAAGCACCAGGCATAGAAGCCGTATCGGCCGAGCCCGTATTACCGCGTCCAAGTTCACGGACGCCGGCCCCCATACGTTCCACAAAGCCGTCAAAGCCACCAAGTTCGGATTTTTTCGTAAAGCCGATAGCCATAGCAGAGGAGGCAAAAGCACCAACCGCCAAGGCGGCAACAACAAGATTCTTAAACTTAATCATCTGAAGTTACCTCCGAGCGTCATAGTCTTGCCCCAGCCAATGTGACCGTGATTATCCTTTACCCTGATATAGTAGACACCCATCGTGCAATCCTTGCCGTGGTCATCTCGACCATCCCAAAAATCTTCTTTCGGATTCGTGCTACGCAAAGCATCCGCATTGCGCACTGCATTTTTCACAATCGTTCGGACCTTGCGCATGTCGTAACTGAAAACTTCAATCGTGATTTTAGATTCACGACCAACCTTGTACGAAACAAGCGCTTCGTCGCCTGGCGTAATCACGGAAGGCACCATGCGAATGGAACCCAAGTTGTTATCAAGCTTTGCGCGGTTCAAAATCACATTCCACGTAGCGCCCGAGTCTGCCGAAACAGAAATTCCATTTCCATAAGTCGCAATGGCAAGCCCCATCCGCTTTTTCGAAAGAGGGAACGCACACATAGACTTGATAACGAACCTACGGTCTGTCGCACCAGTTTCATAGCCATACAGCCACTGGTTCTTTCCGTCATCATCTTGTTCCCAGGCCTTAACACCAAGAGAATCAAGCTTAAGATAGCCACTAGCCGAGCCACCCGCCGTACGGACAAGGACAAACGCCTTATTCCCGATAAAAGCGACATCGCCCACCGTGTAATCGGCTTCATCATAAATGTCCTTTTTCAGGACCTTGCCAGCCGTATCCAAGAAATCCACCTTGACAAAGTCTTTGGACTTTTCGCCATAGATGCGCCAAAGCCCGCCTACGACATTCTTTTTATCCTTATAGTTCGTCTCGGCAATAATCTGAAGCGGATTTCCGCCCATCCAAAGCCCAGTCACACGGGAATCCTTGAGATTTTTCGAAACATTCTTGAGACCGCTCGAAGACTTGACCCAAATTCCCTGAGCCGTTGCAAGCCAAAGATCGCCTGTTTCAGGGTGCAAGCGCACATCATAAACATCCAGGTACTTTGTCGAATCCAGAACGGTACTACCTTTGAGCTGTTCGAGCTCTTCTTTTTCTACATTCAAGACAAACGTCGTATCTTTCGAGCCCTTATTGCTCGAAACGTCATGGACCATCAAGCCCAAAGCACCGCGGGCAAGCCACAAGCGTTTTCCCGTTGAATCGTAAGCAAATCCGCTCACCGTATATTTCATCGGGTCCTTAAAATCTTCGACATTCGAAGGAACTTCAATGGCATATTCATTAATCGTCTTCGGATCAAGAATCGAGAAAAATCCAGCCGGCTGCAAGTAACGGTCATCGTCGTCCATTGCAAACATCGGAAGCACAAGGCCAAGTTTAGAACCCGTATAAACAGCGGGGATGCGCCTGCGTTCTGCAAATTCGTCACTGTCGAACAGGAACCCATTATGCACCGCCGTCAACGTATCCGAAACAGCTTCCTTTTCCGTAGATTCGAGCGACACGGAGCCCTTGTCAGGCACATTGAACGTCAACAACGTAACGCCGCTGTAGCTACCATTTCGGGAAAAAGCCCACAACGAGCCTTCGGCACCAGCAGGAGCAACCGCAAACACATTGTTACTGAACAATGTTTCGGCGGCAATGGCATTACCGCACAAAGCACCCCCGACAAGGAGGCCAGCAACGATACTCTTTATATTGCCAAACTTCACAAGCTACCTCATATCGATTTCATCAACACCTGCGACAGGCTTGTACTTGAAATCGTCGTTAGAAATTTTCTTGATGACCTTGATATCCAAAATTCCGTACCATGTACTGTTCCCCGCCGGATCTTCCGTAAAAAGCCGTACCGGAGAATAGTCCTTCTTGGAAAGCCAGACTTCCATCTTGGTAAACTGTCCCGCATATTTCGCCGGATCAAGTTTCAGCACCCAGAGTTCTTGCCCTGCAAATTTTGCCTCGCCCATCGAAAGCGCCTTGCAGTTCAGGTACTTGAACAAAAGTTCTGAAGGATGGAGCGCACTCGACAAGTCTTCCACAGCCTTGATGAGGACCTGTTTCTGTTCCACATTCCACTGCCAAAGGCTCTCGCCATCGCTATAGAACTTTATGCCCAATAGGTCCAGCTTGAACTTATCCCCTTCGGCCACAACGAGACTTCCCGATTGCGTATTGATATCCGGAGAATCAGCCTGATAAACCTGAGCCCTAAAATTAAGGCTCCATGCCTTGCCCGACTTAAACCAGGATTTGGACTTGTCCAAGACCTGCTCTGCAGTCAACGCGAAAACACCTTGCACCAAGGCAAGCAACAAAAAAACAAGATAACGGGAGGAGAATTTCATATTCACCTTTATTAAAGACTCCTTCAAATTTACAAAACTGAATCTTTCTGGACTTTGCATATTCGTATATTTTGGGGTATATGGAACAAAACATTGGTTTCACAGCCAAGATATTTCTATCTTTTGCACGTAAAAATCAATAAATCTTTTTTGGAAGGATTGTATGCGTAAACTCATTTTGCCGATTGCCCTCGCCGCTACCGGTTTTGCCGCGGCCGCCGATGTCGAAATTCACGGAAATGTCGATTTCGACTTCGCTAGTTATTTCGACAGGGATTTTGACCCCACCAACGCCGCAAACCAGGACATCGACTTGTCCGTCAAGGCTAATCTCGACGAAAACGTTTCCGTGACCGTATTCACGAACACCAAGAGCAATATTACGAACTCCGACCAGGCCGCAGAAATCCGCCATGGCCTCGCCCGTTCGACCGCCATCAATAGCGACGCAGACCGCTACACCGCATTCAACTTTGACGGCGTAGAACTCCGCTGGACTCCGTTCCAGGACGTAAGCTTCATCTTCGGTGACTTGACTTACAACGCAGGTACTTTCAATTACTACTTCTGGCGTGATGCAGGCCGCTACGCCGTGATTTCCCGTGACCAGAGCATTCGCGGTTTCGGTGTCGAAGTTGGCAACAACAAGTTCGGCGACGGCAAGTTCTACATTGGCGCCACGGACGACAGCAAGAGCGCAGTTGCCGTGTTCGGCAGCTACGGCCTTAAGCTTTTGAATCGCCCGGACGAACACTTGACCATCACCCCGAGCGTAGACTGGGTATTCGGTTCCGAAGTCGGTCGTGGTTACACCTATTTCTTCGGCACAGAACTTGACTACTCCAAGAGCCTCGAAGTCCTCAACTACAGCATCTATGCCGTCTACGGCCTCCACCCGTACAAGGGCAATGCCGTTCACTCCTTCCTCCTCGAACCGAGCTTGAACTACGGCATTTTCAACTTGGGACTTAACTACTTCTACGCAATCACTAACAAGGATTACGAAGCCGCCCCGCAGATGTTCACCGAAGACCAAATGCTCTTCGCCATCGAACCGAGCTTCAACATCACAAAGAAGTTCACTCTCGGCTTGAGCTTCGAATACCACGATCCGGATTCCGAAATCAAGAAAGACGAATTCAAGTTCCTCGGCATGAACTTCTACGTCTACCCGACACTCAACACGAATGTGGTCTTCTGGTTCGGCTACAACTTCAGCAAGGACAAGAACCCGGTCGTCGGCAAATCCAAGTTCGCCCTCGGCATGAGTGCCCACGCAGACTTCTAACATTTGTCATGCCCGTCTCCGAGCGGGCATCGCCCTCTTGAAAACGTTTTAGCTCCCCGGTAAACGCCGGGGATTTTTTTGTATGGCGAGACTTTACTGGACCTTTCGCCCCTAACGGGTCTCAAGGTGACGGAGGCAGCGCAAACAATCTTACCGCACGCACAAAAAAAGACCCGCCGCGCATCCGCGGCGAGCCTTAAACAGTCTTTAAATTCCGTTACGAATTAGTGACCGAGGTACTTACGACCAATGCCGTACTGGTCCTTGTATTCGATGTAGTCCGGAACAAAGCCCTTCGGGTAAGAGAAGCTAACATTCACAGAGCACTGGAATTCGTTCATCAACTTGCCCTTGCCCTTGAACTTTTTCTGCTTCTTTTCAATCTTTTCGTCACCCTTCTTGCCTACGAGAACTTCGGCTTCGCACCAGCCCGTGTTGCCCTTGGCGTAGACTTCCTTGCCATCGGTAGAAACGAGCTTGATCTGGGACGGGTCGAGTTCAGTGTTGTTACCCGTAGAAGCCCAGAACTGGAGTTCGCAGGAGAAGCCATTCTTGGACTGCTTCATAGTCGGGAGAGCCATCACGTAACCCCACTTGTCCACGCGCTGCTTGCCGCTCAAGTCCGGAACGTTTTCGCCGAAGATGAGGAAGTAACCGCGAGTGACCTTGCGGCTCTTGTTCAAAGCATTCTGGATTTCCTGGTTCGTCGGAGCCATTTCAGCCATGCGGAGGAGCAAGTATTCCTTCACGACCGGATCGTCTTCGCTCAAAGCTTCCTGCAAGTTGCGAGAGACATAGAGTTTTTCAGTTTCTTCACGGATGCTCTTGATGGCAGATTCTGCAATGTGGCGGGTCTTAGCGACGGATTCAGCAGAGTCGATCTTTGCAAAAGCATTGATGATCGTTGCGTAGTCAACGCCTTCCTGAGCAGCTTGGCGCTTACCGATATCGCCGAGCGTCTTGACGTATTCTTCAACAGTAGCGTCTTCCTTGACCTTACCGATGTTGGATGCAGCCTTTTCAAAGTAGTTGCTGATGAGATCGCTGCTCAAGTCCTTCTTGGATTCCATATCACCGGCACGCACGAGAGCGAGGGTGAAGTTGTCAAAGAATTCATCGGACATCTTGCCCTTCTTCTTTGCCTCAAGATAAGAGTTGATAGCATTGCGGAAACGGCCTTCCTTAAGGTGTTCGTCGCCGCGCTTTTCGTTAGTACCCTTACAGCCAGTCATCGTCAAGGCGACGGCAGTAGCCAAAGCAGCAATGAAAATCTTCTTCATTTTGTATCCTTCAGATGAAGTTTTGGTAAAAAATATTGAAAAGGACTCTTTATCAGGTTAAAAAATAAAATTCACCCTTTCAGTTGAAATTTAAATAAATAAATTTATACATACCTATTTTTATAGGTAAATTTTTATTTGGAGTGTATAAAAAAAACAATGAATATACTCGTCGTAACTCCAGAAGCGGGGAACTGGAAGGTACCGAGCCCCCTTGCAACTGCAGTAAACTGCATGACACAGGCATTTGCCAATGCCGGGTCCCAGGTTATTACCTGTTCGCCGTTCTACAAAGACCATATTGTAGATTCCGACAAGTATCATTGCGTTTTCAAGGGCGTCGAAGCGCTACAAGACAAGCCGTTTGAGGTCTGGCGTTCTGACGACGATCCACTCCACACCTATATATACAATGAAGAATATTTCGGCAGGCCCTATGTTTACGGGCCTCCGCACTCGCTCCCCTATAGCGACAACCACCTGAGATTTGCCATGTTCGCATCAGCCGTGCTCACATACTGCAGCCAAAGCGACTTCAAGTTCCAGGCAATTCTCGGACACGAATGGGGTGGCGCACTCGTCGGCGCACTCTGCCACACCGTTTACCAAGAAGCGTTCCACAACATCCCGTTTTTCTTCAACGTCCATAACATCACTTACGACTTCCACGTGCAGCCGAGCGAAATCGAAAAGATCGGCCTCCCGCGCAAGGACTTCAACATGGACGGTTACGAATTCTGGGGCAAGGTCAGCCTTCTCAAGGCGGGCATTCTGTACGCCAACAAGGTCCTCTTCCCGTCGTCGGGCTATCGTGACGCCATGCTCAACACGAACCTCCCCGGCGGCCTCAGCGGATTTTTGAACCGCAACAGCGAAAAGCTCCTCGGCATCCAGTTCGGCGTGAACTACAAGTTCTGGGACTTCAACGACAAAGCAAAGCGCCCCATCAAGGAAGCGAAACGCACCGCAAAGGCGAGCCTCGGCCGCCAGTTCGGCATGGATCTCACAAACAAGCTGATTATTTACAGCCACATGGACATGGATTCGGGCAACGCCTCCGAAACGCTTGCAACAATCCTTTCGGACATTGCAAAAGAGAACGCCCTCATCATCGTGGGCATTCCGCCAGAACACCCCGAATGGAATTACTACCAAGAAGTTTCGCACCAGTACGGCAACTTCATCCGCATCCTCCAGTTCGATTCCGAAGAAGCGAACAACAGAGAAAAGTTGCGCGACACGCTCGCCGCTTCTGACATTTTGTTTGCGGCCAACCTGCAAGAGCCGTCCGCCTCGATTATCCTCAAGGCCATGGCCGCAGGCACCCTCCCACTTACCGGCCGTAACGTGGGCATTGCAAGCATGCTCACCGACTACACCCTCGAGACCGCAGGCGAAGCAAACGCCTTCCTCGTCGATGATGCGAACGCCCCACACCAGATGTTGCGCCGCATCAAGGATGCTATCAATGTGTACAACACGGAAGTCGCCGATTGGGACAAATGCGTTGTAAACGCCTATAGCGGATTCCACTACGAGTGGGCAAAGACAATTTCAAAATATTTACTAATTTTGGGTGAACTGGGGCTTTAGCTCAATCGGTTAGAGCCACGGACTCATAACCCGTTGGTTCCCGGTTCAAGTCCGGGAGGCCCCACGAAAAGCATTACCTAACAAGGTAGTGCTTTTTTTTCTTTTCCAATCCTTTTCATCGGTAAATAACTTATTTTTAAATTAAATAAAACATCGATATGTGGAGCAATATGGAGAAACAAGGTTTTTCCCTTATTGAATTAATGGTGGCAGTCGTCATCTCGGGCATCCTTGCTGCGGTTGCCGTTCCAAAGCTATTTGGCTTTATTGACAAAGCCAAAGCTTCCGAAATCAGCCTTGCCGCAGGCACCTACGTCAAGCTACTCGAAACCTATGTGTCAGAACATAGCAAAGGCGGCAACTGGCACGATATCGGATACAAGTCCCCCGCAGGCAACAGCCGAGGAATTGCGGGCTCCACAAATTTCCTTTACGACGCCACGCAAGCCTTTTACAACTGGTCAGCCGAATCTACAGTGAACCTGAACGACTGCACCACAGGCAACAAATGGTTCATCAATTACTCGCTAGAAAATGGTTCCCACCACGTCATGTTCTGGGCATCCAACACCGACGTCACCAAATGCAGTGACGCATTGACTCCGAATTTCAAACGACTGAGCAATACAACTACGCCCATCACAACACCCGGCGGCAAAGAATAAAAATTGTTTCCAGACGTACACAGTAAAAAGCGGGCTCGTGTTTTCACGCCCGCTTTTTTGAATGTAGATTTATCTTGTAAAAGGGTAAATTATGAATTTTTCAAAAATCGGCATTTTTGCAATCGCTACATTAGCAGCCACAACTCAGGCTAGCATCAAGGGGAATATCGTTGACGAATCGGTCGCTCCCGTCCACAACGCGGCAGTCACCGTCAGGACACTCCCGAAGCTCATCGCCAACGCGCGAACGCTCACCAACGACAAGGGCGCATTCAGCTTGGGTAATGCCAAGAAAGGTCAAAGCATCGTCGTACACAAAGCGGGATTTTTACCCGAAACACTCAGCGTCGTTCCCGGCAAAAACAATTACGGCAGCATCACGCTAAAGCGCGACCCGATTGAAACTCGCATCGACAGCATCATGGCAAAGATGACTCTCGAAGACATGATTGCCCAAATGACACAAGCCAAAGCACCGGCCGTAAAATGCGGCAACAGCATCTGCGGTTCTGCTCTTGAAGGCGGCGGCGCTTACACGGCAGACTTTTATGCCAACGCCTGGAAACAGAAAATACCTGTCATCTACGGCAAGGACAACGTCCACGGCGTCGCCGACGTGAATAACGCAACAATCTTCCCGCATAACATCGGGCTTGGCGCCACGCGAGATTCCGCACTCGTTCGTAAAATCGGGCAAGCCGTCGCCGAAGAAATGTGGGCAGCACACATCGACTTGAACTTCGCACCCGCCATCACCGTTCCGCAAGACGAACGCTGGGGCCGCGTGTACGAAGGTTTTGGCGAAACTACAGAACTTGCCGTTGACCTCGGAGCCGCATTTGTACGCGGTCAGCAGGGAGACAACAATGATGCCGAATGGCGCGTCATCACCACGCTCAAGCACTTCATTGGCGACGGTGCTACAGACAACGGTTTCGACCGCGGAAACGCCACCATGACAGACAAAGTCCTCCGCCAAAAGTATTTGCCACCTTACGAAGCTGGCGTTGAACAAGGCGCCCTCAGCGTCATGGCTAGTTTCAACCAGGTGAACGGCATCCACCAGCACGTAGACTCCGCAAAAATCACAGGCATCCTCAAGACAGAACTAGCATTTGACGGTTACGTCATCGCCGACTGGGAAGGCATCGAAAGCTCCACAACGCCAGGCGCCGCAGGCGACTACTCGCCCGGACTCGTCACCGGAATTTCTTCGAAGGACGCCATCAAGAACGCCATCAACGCAGGCCTCGACATGGCAATGGTTCCGCAATCTGCCGAAAGCTTTGTCAAGAGCATGAAGGAGCTCGTTGCATCAGGTGCGATTAGCGAAGAACGTGTCAAGGATGCTTGCCGCAGAATCTTGCGTGCAAAAATCCGCGCGGGCAGGATTGACAATCCAAGCGGCCCAGCCGCTTACGTTGGCGTCACAAAGAACATCGGCAGTGCAGAGCACCGCCAACTCGCCCGCGAAGCCGTGCAAAAGAGCCTCGTCATTTTGAAAAACAAGATGGTCCTCCCGCTCAAGACTACAGACAAAATTTTCGTCACCGGTAGCCACGCCAACAACACCGGCTTACAATGCGGAGCATGGACGCAAGGCTGGCAAGGCACCATGGAAAACGTCCCCGGCGCAACATCTATTCAGGCTGGCTTTGACGAAGTTGCAAATGGCGCACGCGTCGCCACCGCCGAAGAAGCAAAGACAATCGTCTATGTCATCGGTGAAGTTCCGTATGCCGAATGGTTCGGTGACTACCGCGGCGATGACTTCAACAACAAAATCATCACCAAAAAAGCCAGAACCGACATGTCATTCAATAGCACCGACAGCGACATCGCACAAATTAAAGAATGGCAAAAAGCAGGTCACAAAGTGGCCGTCGTACTCATCACCGGCCGCCCACTCCCCATCACCTCGCTCATCAACGCCGCCGATGCATTCGTCGTCGCATGGCTCCCCGGAAGCGAAGGAGCTGGCGTTGCGGACGTACTCTTTGGCAAAGTCAAGCCCACGGGCAAACTCCCCCACACTTGGCCCAAAGACGCCAAGCAAATCCCGATCAACGTTGGCGACGGGAAAAAGGGACTCTACCCATACGGATTCGGGTTGACATACTAAGCGTCGAAACCCGCCTCCAGCATGCACTTCTGCGCAAAGCAGTTGGCCTCGTCCTCTTTTTCGGGATAGTTGTGCGTGATTTCGATGTTCTGCAAGCAGATTCCCTTCTTGCCATGATAAAGCACATGCGCAAGTTCGTGAAAGAATGTGAACCACATCGTTTCACGCTTTTTAAAGCGGTCATGCAACTGGATTAGCGGAACATCCTTGTACCAGCGATACATGCCGTGAATCGGCGAGCTCTTGAAATTCTGTACAAAAAGCACGCGAATACCTATTTTGCGGCATAACTCTTGCAAGCCAGTCATGCAGTCGTCAACCACTTCCGCCTCAGGCGTCCAGTAGGTGATACGCTTTTCGCGCTTCGGCAACTTCTTGTTTGCAGCCGCAAACGCAATAATTTCAGGAAGCGCCGCCTTAAGCTTTTTACGAACCGCAGGCTGCCCCAGCTTTTCCATCGGATCCTGATCCGACAGAATCTCGCCACGGCGAATCCACGCCGAAGTCGCATACGGATCCTTGACCTCCGCAAGCGAAATACGGAACGCCACCTTCAGTTGCGCCTTTTTGTAATAACCATCCCATGCCTGCGGAGATGCCACCGCAAAGAACTTCAACAGAGGCATCAAAGATTTGCTTTCATCCTTTTTTTGTCGAACCCATTCGCGGACATCAAGTTCCACGGGGAAAGACTTTTTCCAAAGGGACTGATCCATAAGCGAAGCCTTAATTTTCTCACGCGACAAAAATTCGTCGTAAGCCATCTGACTACGCAGCCAAAACCCAGCAGGTATTTCCGTAACCATTTCAAGAGAAATGGCCGATTCGGGCGTGATTCGGCAATTTCCCTGCAAAATGTCATTCACCGCCTTGGGCGTGTAGCCCATGCGTGCAGCCAAATCATTGGCATCAAGGCCCATTTCTTCAATTTTTTCAGCAAGATGCCGCCCAGGCGGCGTCACTACAGCTAATTCATCACATCTATAAACCCGCATTTAATCCTCATAATTTTAATACACCTATAATATAATTCAAAATTTTAATATAAGCAAGTGGTGTAGTATTTTCATCAGAGCACCAACAAAAGTCCGCCCCCTTGACAGCGAAATCGCGAGGAGTATAAATTTAGGGGCACCTATTTTTTGAAATAGTTAAAGGAGTAACAACGGAAGGATTTATGAAATTTCAAATATTTATTTCAAGCGTACAAAGGGAATTTGCCGAAGAACGCAAACAGCTATTCTCATACTTAACGAACGACCCAATTTTGTCGTTATTTTTCAAGCCATTCATCTTTGAAAATCATCCAGCAAGCAACAGCAAAACCCATGACATTTATCTTAAAGAAGTCGAGAAAAGCGATATATATCTAGGACTTTTGGGTAACGAATATGGCACGGCATCGAAAAACAGCATATCCCCCACAGAACAGGAATACAATCTTGCAAATAAGCTACATAAAACATGCCTTATATTCATCAAAAAAGACAATTCACAAAGACACCCCAAAGAGATAAAATTCATTCAAAAAGTTGAAAAGAACAACGTGAGGCGATCATTTACCGACTATGATGAATTGAAAAATGCTGTATATAAAGCCCTTGTTCTTTACATGGAAGAGAAAGAACTCATTCGAACAGGTCCTTTTGATCAAGCCAAAAATAACGAGGCTACCATAGACGATATTGACGAAGAGAAAGTTCGAAATTTCATCCAGCTTTCAAAACAAAGACGTAATTTTAAACTAAGTTCCGACACCCCCGTTGAGAACTTCTTACGACATTTAGATATGATTGATGAAAAAGGCAAATTAGCCAACGCATCCATTCTCCTTTTCGGCAAAAAGCCTCAAAAATTCTTTATCACCTCAGAAGTAAAATGCGCCCAATTTTATGGGAACAAAGTTGAAAAACCAATTCCCTCATTACAAATCTACAAAGGCGATGTTTTTCAACTGATTGACCAAGCAACGAGTTTCGTACTGAGCCGCGTTGACAATTGGATAGGAACAAGAGCACAAGGCCTAACCGCAGCAGTCCCCACACATCCAGAACTTCCTATGGAGGCCGTAAAAGAAGCCATGCAACGTTGTGGATACATAGAAAAGACGGGAACCGGGACAGGAGACATTGTAAAGCAATGCCTACAATACGGTTTAAAAAAGCCTCTATTCCAAGATGACGACGACTTTAAGACCATCATCTGGAGAAAAGAGACACAAGAAATTTCCAGAAACGAATCCGAAAACTCACCAAAGGTTACAGAAAAGGTTACAGAAAAGGTTACAGAAAACCAAAGAAAAATTTTATTGATAATTAAGCAAGATCCGTCAGTGTCTCAAGACGAAATTGCAGCTATCGTAGGAATCAGCCGCATTCATGTAAATAAGAATATGAAAAAAATGGAACAAAAAGGAATCATTAAACGTGTAGGCCCCGACAAAGGCGGCCATTGGGAGGTAAAATGAGCACTACACTCCCAAAGAAATTATATATTACGCTTTGTAAAGAATTAGGGATGTGTAGAGCAATGAAAATTCCTTTTAACCAGCCTCCCTTCGTGGGGCCTGAAATTGATTATGTACGGAAGGCCGTTGAAAGCGGCCGAATCTGCGGCGATGGGCAATTCAACCAGAAATGCCACGCCTGGCTGGAACAAAAAACGGGTGTCGCCCGCGCATTGCTCACCACAAGTTGCACCCACGCTCTTGAGATGTCCGCACTTTTGTGCAACATCCAGCCCGGTGACGAAGTCATCATGCCGTCGTTCACGTTCGTTTCAACCGCCGATGCTTTTGCCATGCGCGGTGCCAAATGCGTGTTTGTGGACATCCGTCCGGACACAATGAACATTGACGAAAAGCTAATTGAAGAAGCCATCACAGAAAAGACTCGCGCCATCGTCCCCGTGCATTATGCAGGCGTCGGCTGCGAAATGGATACAATCAACGCCATCGCTAAAAAGCACAATTTATTCGTCATCGAAGACGCCGCGCAAGGCATGATGGCCACCTACAAAGGTCGTTCGCTTGGGGCGCTCGGAGATTTCGGTTGCTATAGTTTTCACGAGACAAAGAACTACAGCATGGGCGAAGGCGGCGCCATTCTCATCGCCGACAAGAAGTATTCTGACCACGCCGAAATCATCCGCGAAAAAGGCACAAACCGCGTGCAGTTCCATCGCGGAGAAGTCGACAAGTACACATGGGTGGAACTCGGCTCCAGCTACTTGCCAAGCGAACTCAACGCAGCCTACCTCTACGCCGAACTCGAAAACGCTCAGAAAATTTTCGACAATCGCATGGCAAGCTGGAACGCTTACCGAGAACGTTTACAGCCGCTCACCGATGCAGGCGATTTGCAACTTCCGTACATTCCGCCAGAATGTTGCCACAACGCGCACATGTTCTACCTGAAGGTCGCCGATCTCAAAACACGAACCGCACTCATTGCGCACCTCGTCAAAAACGGGATTCTCGCCGTATTCCACTACGTGCCGCTCCACAACGCCCCCGCCGGTAAACGTTTCGGACGTTTCAATGGCGAAGACCGTTACACCACCCACGAAAGCGACCGTCTGTTGCGACTCCCCATGTTCTACGGATTAAAGCCAGACGATCAGGAATTCGTGTGTGATAAAGTAAAGGAATTTTTCGGGAAGTAAAAAGAAATGGAGCAAAGCAATCCACAAAAGAAGCTCTTGTTATTAGGCGGCAGCCATGCTGAAATTCCGCTCATTCAAGCGGCACATGAACTCGGCTGGTACGTGATTACTACGGGTAACAATCGCGATGGGCTCGGACACCCTTACGCCGACAAGACCGTTTTTGCAGACTTCAGCGACAAAAACGCTATGTTAGAACTAGCCAGCAATGAAGGCGTGCAAGCAGTTTGTTCCGGATGCAACGATTTCGCTTTGCTTTCAACAGTGTACGTTTGCGAAAAAATGGGATTGCCAGGGCATGATTCCTATGCGACAAGCCTTGAGCTACATCATAAGGACAAATATCGCGCACTTGCGACAAGACTAGGAATACCGACACCGCAGGCAATTACAATTAAAGTCGCCGAGAAGTGCTCTTCCGAGATGCGCGAAGATTTTGACGAGGCAATTGCACAGCTCACCTTTCCCATCATCGTCAAACCCGTTGATTTGACCGGTGGCAAAGGCATCCACCGTGCCGCCAACATCGAAGAAGCTCGCGCGGCCTACAAAGATGCCTGCAGCTGCACTCGGCAAGACCACATTGTAGTCGAAGAATTCGTACAAGGCACAAACCACGGATTCTCCGCCATGCTCGTGAAAGGCAAAGTCGCATTTGCATTTTCCGACAACGAACAGTATCACCTCAACAAGTACATGGTCTCGGGAGCAAACTCGCCAAGCACCACAAGTGCTGCGGGCCTCGCCAAGCTCCGTGACTACAGCGAACGCATCGCCCGCGAATTACACCTCGTCGATGGCATTTTGCATATCCAATACATCGAGCGTGCTGACGGCACGCCAGTCATCATTGAGATATGTCGCCGACCGCCAGGAGATCTGTACATCAAATTCGTCAAATACGCCACCGGAATCGACTACCCAAAATTCATTGTGATGGCAGAAACTGGAATGGATATTTCGGGCATCGCCGATGTTCCCACGCAAGGATCCTGGCTCAGGCATTGCATTATGGCGGACCGTGAAGGAATAGTCCGCGACGTCACCTTTGCTCCAGAAATTCAAAAGAATATCGTCGAAAAATTTCTGTGGTACAAGCCGGGCGAATCTATTTCAGACAAGCTCTTATACAAAGCAGGCATCGTATTTTTCAAGTTCGACACCCTCGCCGAAATGCAAGACAAAACAGCAAGAATGACGGAACTTGCCAAAATCATAGTAGAATAAAGGAGATTCCGGGTCAAGCCCGGAATGACAACTAAAAACGCCATGGCGGACCAGATCCGCCATCTAATCGAAAAGAAATATCCTATATTCAAAAACGATGAAAAAAGAACCTTACCAAATTGCGTTTATCGGAGGCGGAATCAATTCAGCCATCGGCGAAGTCCACAAGGCGGCAAGCCAGATGGACGGCCATTTTGAACTCGTGGCCGGCGCATTCAGCACGCACGAAGAAACAAACCGCGAAACTGCCCACACCTGGGGTGTTTCCGAAGAACGCACGTACGCGAAATATCAAGATTTATTGCAAGCCGAAAAAGGCAAACTCGATGCAGTCGTAGTACTCGCACCGACAGACTACCACAAAGACATCGTCATCGACGCGCTCAAAGCAGGTTACCCCGTCATTTGTGAAAAGTCGCTCGCCACAAGCGTTGCCGAAGGCGAAGCCATTGCAAAAGTTGTTGCCGAAACAAAAGGATTTTTCTGCACCACGTACAACTACACCGGATACCCGATGATTCGCGAACTCAAGCAGTTCATCGCCGATGGTAAGCTCGGAAAAATTCAGCAAGTGCAAGTTGAAATGCCGCAAGAAGGCTTTATGCGCCTAGGCGCAAACAACGAACCGCCCAAGCCGCAAAGTTGGCGACTCAAGGACACCGTGATTCCGAAGATTTCACTCGACCTCGGCAGCCACCTGCACAACATGATTTACTTTTTGACAGGCGAACGCCCCGAACACATCGTCGCCGACCAGACAACCTTCGGACTCTTCCCGCAAATCGTTGATAACGTGGGCGCACTCGTGCAATACACGAACAACGTTCGCGCACAAATCTGGTTCAGCAAGACTGCACTCGGCAACCGCAATGGGCTGCGCATCCGCGTTTACGGCAGCGAAGGCAGCGCCGAATGGTTCCAGCTAGAACCCGAAACGCTCAAGACGTGCGACCTGCGCGGCAACGTTAGCCTCCGCGACCGCACCGGCGACGTCAAAATTGCCAACCAGCAGCGTTACAATCGCTTCAAAGCAGGCCACCCCGCCGGATTCATCGAAGCTTTCGCGAACTACTATAAAGACATCGCCGATTGCCTCAACCAGTATTTTGCCACCGGCAGCTTCAAAAGCCAGTACGTATGCGGCATCCGCACATCGCTCGAAGGCCTCGCCATGATGCAAGCCGCCGCCAAGTCCGCCCAAAGCAACAAGTGGGAATCCGTTCAGCAAAGGTTCTAGATGAAACTCTCTTTTGTAATTCCCTGTTACCGTAGCGAAAACACAATCTCGGCAGTCGTCCAAGAAATCCGCGAAACAATCGCCACACGCCCAAGCACCGAATACGAAATCGTACTCGTCAACGATTGCAGCCCCGACAACGTATGGCAAGTCATCAAGAAGCTTGCCGCCGAAGACACGCATATCAAGGGAATCTGCCTCGCCAAAAATTTCGGTCAGCACAGCGCGCTCATGGCTGGTTACGGACAAGCTACTGGCGATTACATCATCAGCCTCGATGACGACGGACAAACGCCCGCCAGCGAAAGCTTCAAGCTCGTCGACAAAATCGAAGAAGGTTATGATGTTGTTTACGGCTATTACAGGCACTCCGCGCAGCACCTGTTCCGCCGCTTTGGTAGCTGGGTCAACAAGAAAATGGCAGAAGCCATCATCGGCCAACCCAAGACGCTCCACACCACGAGTTTCTTTATCATGCGCAAATTCATCGCCGATGAAATCGTGCGCTATCCCCACCCCTTCGCCTACATCAGTGGCCTCGTTTTCCGCGCCACCAAGAGCCTCGGCAACGTAGAAGTCGAACACCGCCACCGCATAGAAGGCGAATCCGGCTACACCCTCACAGGCCTCATTCGACTCTGGATTAACGGCTTTACCGCATTCTCCGTGAAGCCCCTCCGCGCCGCCACCTTCATCGGCATCCTCTGCGCCCTCGTAGGCTTCGGGGCCGGCCTCTTTGTCATTTACAAAAAACTCATGTTCCCCGAAGTCCCCGTTGGCTACACCAGCATGCTCGCCACCATACTCTTTACCGGCGGCATGATCATGCTTTTGCTCGGGCTCATCGGCGAATACATCGGCCGCATCTACATCAGCATCAACCAGTCACCGCAATACGTTGTGCGCGAACAGACGTTTTAGATAGTTCCTGACGGTATAGTTCCTCTATAAATGCGGGGCCATCCCACCAAAGCTTGCTACTTTCATTATAGAGCATTTGTCCCGTATGCGAGCGTAAAAAGCGAGGCAAAACATCGGATGCATCACAACCATCCTCTTTTGCTATGCTTTCAACAACCATCGTAGTAAGCAAGTCAATGGCTGCATTAATGCGATCAGTCATTACATCCATACACGTTCACTCCCCATAAACGACAGTTGGTTCAATGCGGCATTAGACTTGAAGCAATACTGATTCTTTAATCGCTCTGGAAGTAACAACCGAATGCAAATATCATCTGCAGAGGCAGAGCCAATCTCGCCAAACGCATTCGCCATATAAGTCACAATCGTACTATTGGTTGCATCATTTGCAATTTTGCCCCCAATAACATCATATTTAGAGCAATCTCCCAGCACATCAGCGAAAACGTTTTTCTTTCGATGAGCAACTACACAATGAAGCCAAGATGAATCAGCAGTCTCATAGATTTTGATATTGAGATAGCCATCCTCTTTATACCGGAACGCCGAGACCACGCCATATTTTTGACTTGCAACAAGACTATTTTCTATAGCTTTCTGCGTAGAAATTTTAGCAAAGGATTCGGCCTGTTTCTTGTCAGTTGTCAGGTAAAAGCCTTGACCAAAATCCTTATAACGAGCGCACTTCTGTAAATCAGGAGTTTGTACTTCGCAAAAGCTACCATGGTAAAGGATGTCTCCATCTTTCAATAAATCAACCACAGGTAGCCCCCTTCGCGTCAAGATACTGCTTTACATCGTCAAGTACAGCTAAATCACCCTCTACATGGAACAAATCCCACATCTTCGCGATATAATGATACACCCCCTTTTCTTCAAAAAGGGTTGCAACCTGCGGAAGCGACATTTTCCACCTTTCCGCCGCAAGACGCGTAAGCCTAGTCTGCATATAGATGATTTGCGATTTTTCGTCCATCGTTAATAAAATATATAAAAACAAATTTAAAGCGTTTTTTTACACTACCTCGCAGAAAGAACATAGCCATTGCTACCAGCATTAAAATCAGGATAAGAAAGACATTGTCAATACCCACAACAAAAACTAGTATAAAGCCCCAAATTAGGCATCAATCCCCATATAAATTCGCCATCATAGGACTTTTAATCTATATTATTGAAATAGATCTCTATGTCAAACAAAGAAGCATTACATCAACTCTACACACAATGTCAAAAAATCAATTTTGACGAATCCTTTGACATTATCTCATCGGCAAAAGACCCAGAAGAAGCTGATTTTTTTCGTTTGGTAACAGATTTCATCCTGAAGCAAAAGCAGAAAAAAGTTATCAAAGAGAACCTGTTCTAGATGAAAAGCAACAGCAGCATGACCATATTGAAATAAAAAACGACAACAAACAGGTTCACATATATAATGGCAACATTTTCACAACTTCCACTCAACATGATAGCCGCAGTTGCAGCATTTGTAGTGGGATTTTTTATTAATTTTTTCTTAACGCCATACATAGTCAAATCATTAGGAACCGAAGCATATGGTTTTATAGGCCTGACAACAAATATCATCAGCTATACAGGACTGATTTCAATAGCCTTAAATTCCATGGCCGGACGATTTATCACTATTGAATATTGTAAAAACAAGATAGACTCTGCCAACAAATACTACACATCCGTTTTCTTTTCCAATATCATCCTTAGCTTAATCATTGCATTACTTTCTTTGTTTTTCATCATATGGATGGAATCTATCGTCAGCATTCCTCAGACTCTTATTTTTGAAGTCAAAATGCTATTTGCATTATTAGCATTAAACAACATTTTCAACCTAATATCAAACACGTGGGGAGTCTCTCTCTTTGTAAAAAACAGACTAGATTTAGGAAACATTCGAAACATCCTAGGAACTGTGATAAACGCATCAACCATAGTATTGTGCTTCTCTTTTTTTAATATCCATCTTTGGTATATCGGCCTTGCCGGATTTCTTCTCGCAGCATACACTGCCATCACGAATTTTCGATTCGCTGCAAGCCTTACACCAGACCTACATATAAAAAAAAGTTATTTCGATTTTGGGAAAATAAAGGAACTTCTAAAATCAGGTGTTTGGAATCTAATTGCGAAGTTGGGCGACATTCTTGGGCAGGGTTTAGATCTTCTAATTGCAAATTTATTTATTGGCACCATTGAAATGGGAATGTTCGC
Organism: Fibrobacter sp. UWB3; assembly: GCF_002210405.1. Lineage (NCBI taxonomy): Bacteria > Pseudomonadati > Fibrobacterota > Fibrobacteria > Fibrobacterales > Fibrobacteraceae > Fibrobacter > Fibrobacter sp. UWB3. The sequence goes on along the minus strand of NZ_MWQJ01000007.1, from coordinate 149,187 downwards.
AATAACTAAAAATATTCCTTTTTTGATACTCGGTCTTTTCCAAACCATATCCGGAGTTTTCGCCCCAGTTTTCACAAAATTATACGCCCAAAACAAAAAAGACAATCTTCTAAAAGAGATCCATAAATCTATTCGTTTCTTATCTTTTTTTGCAGTAGTACCCTTAGTATTTCTCTACATCTATGGAGATTGTTTCTTTAAACTTTGGCTACCGACAGAAGATTCATCTAAACTAATACGATTAACTATTTTGGGGACATTCGCCCTGCCATACACCTTACCCTTAGAATCCCTTTGGAACATTTTTACAGTAACAAATAAAATCAAAGTTCCAACAATTTTCACAGTCGCAAACAATCTTCTTGTTTTTGCAATTGTAATGGTATCCATGTGTTTTTTTGAATCACCAGAAAAAAGACTTTTCATTCTTGCTGGTACTCGTTCTATTTGCGGAATTATTCGAGGTTTCCTCTTCTTACCGATATATGGAGCTCAGTGCTTGGAAATATCCAAAAAATCTTTCTTTAAGGACATTTTCAAATCTCTTTTCTGTCTAGCACTTTGTCTTTTGGCAGGCTACGGAATTCGTCACATAGTAGTTCCAAATTCATGGATTGAACTATTCATCGCAACAACAGCCATCTGCATACCATGTTTCATTTTCAGTTTTATTATAATTTTAACTAAAGAAGACAGACAACTTATTTTAAAGAAATTCTTCAACTAATGTATGATAAGGATTGAAAACGAAATAGATTGCTGTGGATGTTCGGCATGCGAACAAGCATGTCCTGTTCACGCAATAAAAATGCATAGGGACAAACTTGGATTTGATTATCCTGTTGTTAACGAAAAAGCATGCATAAATTGCAAAGCATGTGATAAAGTGTGTCCTATAAAAAACGAGTCTGAAGAACGTATCCCCAAACACGTTTATGCCGTAAAAAGCAAAAATAAAGAAGAACGAATAGCTAGTTCCTCAGGCGGAGTATTCTCTATTCTCGCCAAAGACACATTGGCTAAAGGAGGAACTGTTTATGGAGCTGCGTTTGATAACAATTGGAAAGTACATCACATTCGTGTAGAATCTGAAACTGAACTATACCTTTTACGAGGTTCAAAATACGTTCAAAGCACAATGGGAACAACATTCAAACAAGTTCAAAAAGATTTACAAGATAAAATTCCTGTATTATTTTCAGGAACACCTTGTCAAATCGCAGGATTATTGAGATTTCTAAATAAGAAATATTCAAACTTAACCACCGTTGATGTTGCCTGCCACGGTGTACCAAATCCAAGAATTTGGGAAGACTATTTAAAAAACATTTCATCGAAAGGAAAAATTGAAAACATAATTTTCAAAGATAAGTCTACTGGATGGAAATGGGATTCATATAGTTTTAGCATAACGCTTTCTGGCAAAAAAATCATTGAAAATGCATGGCAACAACCATATATGCAATTGTTTTTACATGATTTTGTATTACGCCCGTCATGCCATTTTTGTCATTTTAGAAATGGGAAGAGCGGCTCGGACATGACGATAGCGGACTATTGGGGAATAGAACGAAATTATCCTGATTATTTTGACGATATTGGAGTAAGCGCATTAATATCATGGAGCTCACCTTTACATAATTGTATCAAGTCTCACGCTAATTATATAGAAACAAATTTTGACGATTTTTGTTACGGAAACATAGCTCTAAAAAAGAGCCCCCCCCAGAATTTTCATTCAAAAGTATTCTATTTCATGTATGATAGATTTCATTTCCCATTAAAGTTGAGTTTAAATACGGGTCTAGCAATAAAGTATTCGTACATATTTTTTCAAAAATTTTATTTTTTCTCATTATTTATCATAAAGAAAATTTTATTCATCCGCAAATGGCAAAAATAGGAATTATAACATTCAATTCGACAATCGACAACTATGGTCAAATACTCCAATATTTGGCAACTCAGGAATATTTAAAAAGTTTAGGTCATGTTCCAATCCTTGTCGAGCCCAACGGATGGAAAAGAACATTCCCCCGTCTTATCAAGTGGTCTATACAAATCACATATGGTTATCTTAAAAACGTCGCTTCACGATTAACGCCTCACAAAAAAAATTCAATTATTGAAAAAGAACTTGAAAAAGAAAACACATTCAAAGAATGGGCATTAACTACAGCAAATCAAGAAAAAACTCATCCCAGACACTTTAACTCTTTCAGAAAAAAGTATTTTTCATGTCAAACTGGGACTTTTGACGAAATACTTTCAAGTGGATACGATTCGTTCTGTGTAGGCAGCGATCAAACATGGTCTGCGGCAGGATGGTATTGGATGCTCGGCTGGGTGCAAAAAAAAATAAGGCGTTTTTCGATAGCGCCTAGCGTTGGGCACAGAAAATACACAAAAAAAGAACTAAAAAGTTTTACCCCCTATTTAAAAAAATTCGATTTCATCACCGTTCGCGAAAACAACGGCATTGAGCTTTGCAAACAATGCGGACGAAACGATGCTGTTAAAATTTTGGACCCCGTTTTTTTACTAGAAACTGGAGAATACAACAAGTTTGCAACAAAAGTTCCCCTTAATAAGCCATATGTATTAATCTATATGCTTGGCGGAGAAATTGCGTTGCCTATATTCAAAATCATTGAATTTTGTAACAGACATGGATTAGAAGTTAAGTATGTAGAAAGTCAAGGTAGAAATGAAAATATTCCAAACAAAATCTATGCAACTGTAGAAGAATGGCTCGGTCTGATAAGTAATGCAAAATATGTAATCACAAATTCATTCCACGGGACTGCATTTTCAATAATTTATCATAAGCCATTCCTTGTTTTTCCTCTTATAAATCTAATGAGCGATATGAATGAAAGAATATACGATTTAACAAAACAAATGGAGTTGGAAACAAGAATCTACAAGGATAATCTTGACATACTGTTATGCGATATAAATTGGGATATTGCAGACCTAAAAATCAAAGAAAATAAAAAATGGCTAAAAAATAAAATTTAAACGTAATTTAGTGTCGGAAATAATCATGATTCCTAAAACAATTCATTACTGTTGGTTCGGACGAAAGCCCCTCCCCGATTTAGCTTTAAAATGCATTGCTTCCTGGAAAAAATTTCTTCCAGACTATGAAATAAAAGAATGGACCGAAGACAATTTTAACGTCAACGAAATTCCCTATACAACTCAAGCGTACCAACAAAAAAAATATGCATTTGTAAGCGATTACGCCAGATTCAAAATAATGTATGAACATGGAGGCATATATTTTGACACAGATGTGGAAGTTATAAAACCTTTAGACGATATCATTGATAAAGGGTCTTTTTGGGGATTAGAAGAAGATTGCCTTACTGGAAAATTTGCATGCGCTCCGGGGCTTGGATTTTCTTGTAATCCCGGGCTTGGAATATGTAAAGACATGATAGAGTTATATAAATCATTAAATTTTTTACTTCCCAATGGAAAACTCAACTTAAACACCGTAGTTCAATACTTGTCAGAATTACTTATAAAAAAAGGAGTAAAGCCTCAATCAGGAATAATCCAATTTGATGAAATTAACATTTACCCAATGGAGTATTTTTGCCCTATAAGTTACGTAACTGGCGAAAAAAAATTTACCCCAAATACTAGAACAATCCATCATTTTGCAGCTTCCTGGGTAAATCCATACGACAATCTCCCGCTATATGCGAAAATTTGGAAATTTCTCCACTTACCTAACACAGATATTCGAAAAAAATTTTTCCAATCAAGCAAAAAAAATAAAGCATGATTCATCCTCTAGTTTCCATAATCGTCCCCATCTACAAGGTTGAGCCGTATTTGCGGCGATGCTTAGATAGCATTGTCAACCAGACCTACGCGAATCTTGAAATCATCTTGGTAGATGATGGTTCCCCCGATGGATGTCCACAGATTTGTGATGAATATGCAGCAAAGGACAAACGCATTGTAGTCATTCACAAACAAAACGGCGGGTTATCAGATGCTCGAAATGTTGGATTAGATATATGCAAAGGAGAATTTATTTCGTTTGTTGACAGCGATGACTGGGTGGATGAAAAATATATTGAAGAGTTATTTAAAATTACAATAAAAGAAAATACTGACATTGCTATTGCAGAAAATATCCGAACTACGCAAAACACACCAAAACAAGACTCTAAAAGCGTTATAAAAACATATTCAAACAAAGAAGCGATTTTTCACTTATTCAGCCAGAATCACCTTGCATTTATAGTTTCATGGGGGAAAATATACAAACAAAATCTTTTTTCTACACTTCGTTTTCCTATTGGGAAATTTCATGAAGACGAATTCACGACTTATCTCCTATTTAATAAATCAAAAAAAATATCATACACTTCCAAAATTCTCTATTTCTATTTTCAACGCCCCGACAGCATCATGGGAAATCAACACCCACATGATTTGTTAGAAGCAGAAGAAAAACAATTTGATTTTATATTAAAAAATAACATGATTGATTTACTATCCACCCAAGCCAAACTTATTTGTTGGCAAATTTTATACATTAATAGTATTTCATCAAATGAAAATCTTAAAATAAAACTATATTACTACGAGAAATATCTAAAAAAACAAAGCAATCCCTTTATCCACTATTTTCTACTTAAAATTTTTTGCAAGCACCCCTATTTATATACAATCCTTCGAAAAATTTCACCATTCCATATCAGAAAATGAATCCCCTAGTATCTTTAATCGTCCCCATTTATAATGCGGATAAATATTTAACCCGCTGTTTAAATTCTATTGTAAACCAAACGTATACTAATCTGGAAATCATTCTCATTAATGATGGCTCAACCGATACAAGCCTGAATATCTGCAATAAATACGCCCAAAAAGACTCCAGAATTGTACTTATCAACAAGACAAACGAGGGCGCTTCTGTAGCTAGAAATATAGGCATTCAGATGTCCTGTGGAGAGTACATTGCATTTTTGGATGCAGACGATTGGATAGCCTCCAATTACATTGAGCAACTAATGATACCATTTGAATACGAAGACATTGATATATCCATATGCAATTACCAAATATGCAACGATTACATTTTAACACCACCCGAATTGAATCACAATTTTTCATACAGAAACGCAAAAGATTATTTGCTTGAAAATCAAAAAAAAGGAAATTTCACAATAATCGTTCCTTGGGGTAAGATATTCAAGAAAAAAATTATATTTGGTATATTCTTCCCTGAAAGGCTCCATTTTGAAGATGAAGCTACTGTATATAAGTATTTTTACGCGTCCAATCAAATTGCAGAATGCAATTATAAAGCGTATTTTTACTTTCAGTCAAAAAATGGATTAACAAAATCTGTATACCCCCAACACCCTGAAGATGCTATCAAAGTATTCGAATCACAATATGAATTTTTTAAAGAAAAAAAAGATACAGCATTTTTTCAACAAACCTTAGCAACATTATTATGGAAATGTTTAACTTTATACATCTTGAAGAAAGACAAAAGAAATTTTGCAAAGAATAAAATAACCCAATATTTAAAAGATTTCCAGGATTTCAATGTCAATTACGAACATTCACATTCTTTAAGTTTTTTTTGTCATTTCCCCTTTATTTATCTTTTATATAAAAAAATATTTTAGAGTTTTTTATGCCGTTTGTCACCATCTTCACACCCACCTATAACCGTAGACAATTGATAGAAAGGCTCTATCAATCACTTTTGTCACAAACTGCAAAAAACTTTGAGTGGATAGTAGTTGATGATGGTAGTACAGACGACACGGAAAAATATTTTTCTGAAATACTTTCCAAATCACAGCTATTCCCAATTCGCTATATAAAACAAACCAACGGCGGTAAACATAGAGCAATAAACCGCGGAGTCCAATTAGCAAATGGAGAATTATTTTTTACTGTAGATTCAGACGATTATTTAACAAAAGATGCTGTAGAAAAAGTAACCAAATGGACCAATACCTTAGACAATTCGCACAAATGGGCAGGCGTAGCAGGACTTCGAGGAAACAAAGAACTCAACGTTATTGGAGAAAGGAACAATTCAAGCCTTTACATAGACGCAAAAAATACAGAACGAAGGCAGAATAATCTTCAAGGCGATAAACCCGAAATCTATTTTACTGAAATTCTAAAAAAATTTCCATTTCCCGAAATTCCTGGAGAAAATTTCATTTCCGAAGAAATTGTATCAAATAAACTCGCAAGAAATGGTTATTACATGCGATGGTTCAACGAAATTATATATATTGGGGACTATTTAGAAAACGGACTAACATACAACAACAACAAGCATACACAAAATCCACAAGGATGCCTATTATGGGCAAAAGGACAAATTTTATCATTTCCAAGAGACTGGAGAAAACGTTTTTTAGCAATCGGAATATATCATGGTGCTGTAAGAAAAAGACAAAACATATTCAAAACCGCATCTGATTTGAATATAAGCTCTTTAACAGTTATATTAGCTTACACGATAATAATGCTCTACAAGCCCTTATATGATTTTTCAACTAAATTAGCTCATAAAACCAAATAATAGCCTTTTAATAAATCCCTTATGAATCTTTTAATTGACATGTCCTGCATAAATGCGAAGAATGTTCACGCAAGCATTCCTACATACATAACCAAGTTGGTTGACTCCTTTTACTCTAACGGGATTTCCAATATAACATTGCTAGCAGACATAAGCCAATTTAAGTCATATTCCCAAAGGTATCCAAACTACAAGATATACACAATCAAGCGAAATTATCTTCTTTACAGGATTCCAATAATCAGCGACTTATATGCTCGCTATACATACAAAAAAGCACTCTCAAAAATAAACTGCGACACAGTCCTTATCGCAAGCGATCAAGATCGCGGAACAATAGCTGAAATCACTCAAAAAAAAATCATCGTTATTCATGATTTAAAAGGGATAAAAACAAATTCCAGAATAATAAATTTAAAAAATCTTGCCTTTTACAAAAAACTTATAAATCAAGCATCTACAGTAGTAGCCATTTCTGGGTGTACAAAAAAAGACATTATTCAATATTTGTCTATTTCCGAAAACAAGATCCATATCATTCCCAATAGTGTATCACTGTCAAAAAGCAGCACTCAAATAGAAGGTATCCCCAACAAATACATTCTATATGTAAACACACTTCAGCCGCATAAGAATGTTCAAACACTTATAGCAGCATACAATGAATGTAAGTTTAAAAACGATTATAAATTAGTCATCGTTGGTAAAGAAACCACTTTTTGGGATAATCAGGTCAAATCGCTAATTAAGCAAAATAAACTAGAGCAAAACATAATCCATCTAAAAGATCTCTCTAATGAAGAACTCCACTATGTTTATGAAAACGCCTCTCTATTCATCACCACATCACTACATGAAGGCTTTGGCTACACCCCCATAGAAGCTGCAATATGCGGAGTCCCTGTAATCAGTTCAACTAGCGAAGCTCTAAAAGAGTCAACACAAGGATTACTAAATTATTACAAACCAGCAAATGATTATATTTCATTATCAAAAAAAATAGATGAAATTATCAGCACGCCTCCATCCAAAGCCTCACTAAAGGCAATTGCAGAAAAATTAAAAAAAGATTATTCTCCAGAGACCCAATTAAACAGATTTATTTATATAACAAATTCATTAAATCAAGGATAAAAATGTTTTCCAACATTCGAAACAATCTTAAAAAAAACAAGTTTTGCATCAAACTTTACTCTATTTTGCAATGGCATGAAAGAATATACGCATTAAAACGATTTCTATACATGGATAGAGAAATGGAAAAGAATGATTTCGTTTTGACCATGAAAAATGGGATAAAATTTTACATTCCATATTACAAAACGGATCTTATTCAAAAAGAAATTGCCAACACAAAAAATTTTTATGAAGTAGAAATACTAAACACAATCTTCAAACAATCCAGATTTTACACGCCCCAAAAAGGAATTTTTCTTGACATTGGTTCAAATATAGGAAATCACACTTTATATTGTTTTTCAAAGGACCTTATACAAAGCGCATACTGTTTTGAGCCCGTACAAGACACTTTTCAAATATTACAGAAAAATATTTCGATAAACAATCTTCAAAATAAAGTGAAATTATTTAATGTTGGCGTAGGAGAAACACGAGGAACGGCACAAATAAAAAGCTACAACATAAACAACACGGGTTCGTCACAACTAAAGATCTCAAGCGAAGGCAATATTCCAATAATTTCCATCGACGATTTAAAATTTGAGCAAGATATTTCTTTTGTAAAAATTGATGTTGAAGGATTCGAACTCAATGTTATAAAAGGAATGCTCAACACAATTAAAACGCACAAGCCCACTATATTCATAGAAATTAGGAATCCGTTTTTCAATGAAATCAACAAATACTTGAAAGATTTTGGATACAACCACCAAAGAATAGATAACGAAACCGATAATGATATAAGCAATTATTTATTTTTTTACAACGGGTAATATTCAAAAATGATTCCCAAAGTCATACATTACTGTTGGTTCGGTCATAACAAGTTGCCGCCTCTTGCAAAGAAATGCATTGCTTCATGGCGTAAATTTCTACCCGATTATGAGATAAAGGAATGGAACGAAGACAACTTTGATGTCAACAACATTCTCTATACAAAACAAGCCTACAAGCATAAGAAATACGCATTCGTCAGTGACTATGCACGATTCAAAATTCTTTATGAATACGGCGGAATTTATTTTGACACAGACGTTGAGGTCATCAAATCTCTAGATGATATTCTCGCAAAAGGATCATTTTTCGGTCTCGAAAACGAAAGCCATTTCGCTTGTAATCCCGGCCTTGGATTTGCCTGCAAACCAAAATTTCATTTATTAAAAGAAATGCTAGACTTATACGCCAACATACAGTTCGAGACTACATCTGGCACACTCAACAAAAAAACGATTGTCAAGTACTTTTCTGAAATGTTGAGTTCAAAAGGGCTACAAGCATCACCCGGCATTATTAATTTCGAAGGAGCAAACTTTTATCCGGCCGAATATTTCTGTCCCAAGCCTTCAGAATTTGGGAAAATCCAAATTACAGAAAATACACGCACAATTCACCATTACGCAGCATCATGGATTGGCCCTAAACAACAGTTTGCAAATTTTATGATTCGAATTTTTGGAAAAAAGCTGATAATGAAATTATACAACCTGATAAAGTGATTCCAACATTCCGTAGCATTTCCAAATATCAAACCGTTCGCTTTTTATCTGCGGATTCCTGCGGTCAACAGCCAAGTTCAGCGAGCTTAACATTTCACACCAAGGCTTTGCATTTTCAATTGGCAATTGGAATACACAGTCCGTTATAGCAGTTTCCTTTGGCACAGCAGAACTCACTATACATGGCAATCCAGTATATTGAGCCTCTATCAGCGTCATCGGGAAAGCTTCACGCGTTGAAGGCAACAAAAGGACATCCATTGCACTATAGAATCCAACGACATCTTTTTGCAATCCAGCAAAAATGACTCTACCTTCAATACCTTTTTGTTTTACTTGGTTCTGAATTTCAGTTTGCAGAGGCCCATTCCCTACCAGTAGCAATTTGCAATTACTATGGTTCTGCGAATATTCTGAAAACAATTCAACAATGAATTTGTGATTTTTTTCAGGGAAAAATCGCCCAACGTGTCCGATTACAAAATCATCATCGGTAATTCCATATTTCACACGGATTTCTCGCCGTACGGATTCGCAAAATTTAAACCGTTCCGGATCAATGGCATTGGGCAATATCGTCACCTTGCCAGTTTTTACCGTATTTGCACCCCAACCATTAATGGCGGCAGCTTCACCACAAGCAAGCCAGTGAGTGGCGAAAAGTTTGCAAGGGATTCGCATTACGGAGCATAATGTCGTTTTTATGGAATAGGCGATTCCGCCCCGGAACAAGTCCGGGGTGACATTACAGCCAGAACGAGAAGGTTGCGAAACAGTATAAGCCTGGTGGTGATGAGCAATTCGTTTCTTGACACCGGCAAGCATCGCCAAGAAGCACACATAGCTGTTCATAAACCAATCCAAGTGGCTATGGACCACATCGTAATTACCATTACGAAAGATCCTAAACATCGTCCATAAATGTTTCAACGGATGATGCACCTTGTCTGGAATCTGGATACAATTGATTCCAGCTTCGCGGAACCGTTCCAAAATTTGCGGATTCGGCTCGTACTGATATAGCAAATCAAAATGAATGTCGTGCATACGCGAACAGTAGTTCAAAACGACTTGTTCCGAACCACCACCAACAATTCCATGCAACACCTGACAAACGCGAATCATATCAAAAAAATATATATTTTTCACATGCCTTTTAAACGCGCACTCACATTCTCTTTAGTTATTAATCTTTTCTTTTTAGCTTTATGCCTGATTTTCGGCGACCTTAAGTTTGGCGCCGTCGATGACTACTTTATGGCAGCGCGTCTCACAGGCGCACTCGGCACAGATTATAATCCGCATTTGATTTTCGTCAACGCCATTTATGGCTACGCACTATCGCCATTATACCACCTATTCCCTAAAATCGGATGGTATTATATTGGCGAAATGTTCTCGGTTTTTCTCTCGTTCACAGTTATTGGATACGTATTGTTACAGCGATGCGGAGAACGTTGGGGAGCAATTCTAGCGGCTCTATTTACGGCCCTTTTCGCAAGCGACTTTTATTTAGTGGTTCAATTTACGCAATGTGCATCTATTTTGAGTGCCGCAGGAATGTTGCTGTTTGCATACGGAGTGGTAAAACAATCAAACACAGATTGCCACACCACCGTTTCAGCGAGACTCAACGACCTTGGAGCTCGCAATGGCTTTATGGATTCCGTTGCTTCGCTCCAGAATGACATTCAAAAAGCAATTCCATTTATATTAGGAGTCCTCCTCATGCTGTGGGGTTCTGTGATGCGGTGGCAAGCGTTCCTCATGGGCATGCCGTTCTTTTGTCTTGGGCTACTATTTATTTTGCGTGAGTGTTGGAAAGCCAAATGGCATGTGATTGCAGGCCTAGCAATTCTTTTTGCGGCAGCATTCGCAATGCACAATTTCGATCAAAATATATACAAGACTCCCGAATACGAAGCATTCAATAAATTTCAAGGGCCTCGCGTGGCTTTAGGCGACAACAGCAATTACAATCAGAACGCAGTATTAGAAGATATCGAAGAACTAGGATTATCCAGCAAAGATTACCTCATGCTCACAGAATGGGTTCACTATGACACCGAAGTTTTCTCTGTTGACAGTCTCAAACGATACACCGATGTCATTCCCCCTTATCGCGATACAAATCCACTAGAATTCATCCCTCGCCAATTATTTTCGGCCCTCAGCAACGCACTCCACTCTCCACTTTTTTGGACGTGGTTTATCATGTGCTTGTTGATTTATATAACGAATCGAAAAAAATCCATTTACGCATGGGCATCCCTTTTTATCATCTTGGCACTGATGGCTCAACTGCTTGCTATGGGACGGCTAGTCTATCGCGTCGAAAGCGGATTTTGGCTTTATGCAGCAGTCCTCGCCATTCCGTTATTCAATAAAATCACGCTAGCAATTCCACGAAAGCTTGTTTACACCATACTAGGCGTAATCGCCACTGCAAATACAATTTCATACGCAAATTCAGGGAACTTAGTTCGCAACCCCGTCAATGGAGAAAAGAGAACAATTGCAGTTGAAGACTCCACTGATTACACACAAGTTTTCAATTACATCGACAGCCAACCCGACAAAATGTTTTTGCTCAGTATGAACGCATTCATGCGATTCAGCCACCACCGCAATCCGCCTTACTTGGCAACGCCAATCGGTTCATTCAGACGCACAGTTTCATTCGGCTATTGGACACCCTACTTACCCGAAGTTACCACAGCACTAGCAGACTTTGGCATAAGCAATCCCATCAAGGACGTTGTCAAAAACAACGTAATTGTCTTAAACAAGCCCGGATTAACCGATTTTTTAGAACGCCACTATTACAACAAAGTTGTCCTAGACACACTTGCCAAATTTGGGGACATGACATTCTATAAATACCGTTTAACACAAAGTGCAGACACTCTTTCAAAGGAGGCTGAATAATGCAACGTCTCCTATACCCCCTCATAGCAAGTGCTCTCATCACCATCGTATCTTTTTTACTGACATTCGAGAAAGGGCAGAACATTGTCCGCGGCCTATTCGGCTATGAGTTCTTTGCATTGTTGCTGTTCATTGTTTTTATCAAAGAAAAACTTTTAAGGACAATACCGAGTAGCAGACTCTTTTCACCGCGAGGTTTCCTAAAAAGCCCAAAACAAATCCCGGCACGTTTTATAACATATTCAGGACTCCTAATATTACTCATTGCAGCACTTTTCACCATCGCTTGGACAGATTTGCAAAACCAACTCGCCTTTAAAAACTGGAAGACAAGCTGGTATGGAATATTACCATTCGCCACATGCAGCCTCGCAATCGCCATGGTTTGGAAAATCAAATCATTCCAATTCAACACCATAAGCTTTATTTTATTCGTTACGCTATTCGTTCACCTAGCTGCACTCAATTACTATCCTGCCCAGCCACTCGTCCAATTCCCGACAATCGACTACTTAGAACGCACCGCACCCAAGCCCGTTCAGCGAACTAATATTTCCGATGAATTCAAAGAAGAATGGGCAGTCACAGATTCCGTTTCCATCACAAAAAATTACGTTGACACGACACGCAACAATGTCATCATACTTGTAGAAAGCTGGGGCATTCCTCTTGATATAAAGCGATTCGAAAAACAATTAAAAACATTCAACGCCCCAATATTCGTTGGCATTCACAATCGCATGTATAGCCGCACCCGCACAGCAGAACGAGAAGACCTAATACAAACTTTCACACGCGACTCCACAGGCCATCGAGATACCACCTTTTTACCCCAAACATTCGCAAACATCGGCTACAAAACAACATTCCTATTTGGCGGAGACAGCATGGAACAATGGCGGCACAAATACATCGCAAACATAGGATTTAATGATTCGTTTTATGGCAAAAAATCAAAAAGCGATCTCATTTTAAACGACGCTCAAATGATTGCCAAAATAGACAACATCCTCGCCGACACTACTCAAAAACACTTTATAGCTTGGACAACCCACGATACAAAATTTCCATTACCCGGATTTTCTGATATTTACAATAACAACGCCGAAGCTATAGATTCCGCCTACACAGAACGACTTATCAAGACACTCTCGCAAATCGCCGTTTTGGCACAAAAACACCCCGAAACAAGATTCATTGTTCAAGGCGACCACAACCCCATCCTCTCCCCTATCAAGTTCCAAGAACGCTTCTACAAGCGGTGGGTTCCGTTCGTGATATTGAACTAATTACTCACTCAAAAATGACCGCAACCTACGTGAAGTTGCAGGATGCTTATGCAGCTGAAACTGGTGCCGCTGGTGCATGGTCGGAAATCGGCTATATCGCTCCGGGTACAAAGGCTTCTGACGGAAAGTCTTCTAAGACAACGGTTTTTCAGTATAGTGACCAATTCGCACCAAAAGATAATACCAAACACACAACGATGGTTGGTGAGTTGAGTACTACGGAGGTTGGTGAAGCCGGTTGGGCTGCTGAAGCATTAACTGCACTCAATGATTGTGCTGTGAAAAGCGAATGGACTGTCAAATTGGCAAAGGGCGATGCCTCTGCAAGTGGCTCGATGGTTAAGTACGTTGCTAAAAATCCGACCGGAACCGGTTGTGCTTCTTTGACGGCAAACTTCGAAAACATCGGCAAGTAGTTTTTAAACAGATTTGCTGAAAATAATGAATCCTTCCCAAGGGGAAGGATTTTTTTCAGCTCTGTGAAGTAGCTTCTGTTTTAATCTTATTTTCTCTAAGTAAATTTTTTATGCATTGTTTTTTTTCTTCAAATGTTTATCTTTAGAAACTGAAAAAATTTTCAATTTTACCATTGGGGAGCTTATGAAAAGGCAAGGGTTTACTCTTATTGAATTGCTGACTGTGATCGTCATCATGGGCATCCTTTCTGCTGTAGCAGTTCCCAAGATGTTTGGTATGATTGCAAAATCCAAAGCTGCTGAAATTGGACCAGCTGCAAGAACTTACGAAAAATTGCAAGACTCTTATATAGGTGAGACTCATCAACTTGGATCATGGACGATTATTGGGTATATAGGACCAGGCTCTATCGTTGCTACAGATTCTACCAAAAGCACAAACTTTTGCTATGGCGGAGGAACTTTGAAAGGTGGGGGGGCTTCAGTGACCTTTAGAGGAAATTCAGGAACTGCAACTGTGGGGTGGATTGCCTCAAGTTTGACTGCATTGAATGATGTTGCCGCCGGTTCTTCTTGGACAATCGCTGTTGGCACGGATAATTCAGGTATAATCCGCTATACAGCGACAATGCCACCAAATGCAGAACCTTTAACACCCAATTTTAAGCAACTAAGCCGATAACTAAAAAACGTGATTTCGTTACATTCACGTAAAATTGCACAAAGCATACATCTCTGACAACAACCCAGATTGGTGGTTGGAATATAGGAGCATATAAAGTGTAAATGTAGAGTTAGATTGTAAATCGAAATGCTTATAATTTTGACTAGGGATGTCTTTTTTGTATATTTCTCTATATGGATAAGCAAATAACATGGACTGTCGCTGCAATTAGTGAATTTGCGAAAGCAAAAGCGCTTTCGGTAAAGCAAGCTTTTAATTATCTGCACCTTTTTAAAGGAATGGATTTCTTAGAAGCTCACTATGGAGCTGAACATTTGCTTTCTTTTGACGATACCATTGAAGATTTGACTGCAATCTGTCAAAAAAACGGAGGGCAGATTCAATGATTTTGTACCATGGTTCCAATTGCGATATTGAAAAAATCGACTTAGCCATGTGTAAGCCGTTTAAAGATTTTGGACAGTCTTTTTATCTAACAACAATATTAGTGCAAGCTCGTGAAATGTCGCAAAAAGTTGCCGATAGATTTGGGGGTAAGCCTGTAGTAAACGCCTTCGAGTTTGACGATTCCGATTTATCTTCCTTAAAAATTAAAAATTTCGGACAACCAGATCGGGAATGGGCTGAATTTGTGATGGCGAATAGAAGTCGTAATCAAAAGCATCCCGCAGAAGAGTTTGATTTAATTATTGGTCCTGTGGCAAATGATGATATCGCTACACTATTCAGAACATTTGCGATTAATGTGATTTCAATAGACGAATTGGTGAATGGTTTAAAATCTCGTAGACTGAACAACCAATACGCTTTTAGGACACCGAAGGCGATATCCTTTTTGCAAAAGAGACCTAGTGTATGACTTTAAAACAGGAATTTCTCGTTGAAGGCATAGTCAGCGATATGGCTAAATGGCTGATGGAAGAACGCAATCTTTCACTGCAGGCGGCGTTAAGTCTCATCTATAATTCAAAAACTTTTGAGCTGTTACAAAATCCGACAACAGGACTTTGCACGGAAAGTTCAGCCTACAATTACGATTTGCTTGATTCTGAATTAAAGAATGGGAAAATAGTACAGACGGAAATTTAATCTTCCCGTTCGGGAATATTTTGATTTTTATCGACAATCGAGACGTTGATTTTCCCGTTCGGGAATATTATATTTAGAGCATGGAAATCCAATCGCTCAAAGATATTTCATCGCAGATTAGGGCACGCCGGAAAAGTCTGGGTTTTACTCAGGCTGAATGTGCCGCATTTTGCGGGGTTGGCATCCGTTTTCTTTCTGAACTTGAGAACGGAAAAGAGTCCATACACTTGGGTAAAACGCTTCAAGTGTTGAAAATGCTAGGCTTGAATTTGCAGTTGTTTGAAAATGGAACTAAGTGATGAGAATTCTAAAATTCCCACTTTGAATCAAAGCCGAGAATTCGTTCGCATTGGACGTTCTTTATCATGTTCTTTTGCGAAAGGCGTTTTTCAGTGAATTTGTCGTCACATGGCACTGATAGCGGAGTTTCGCGGATTTCTTCGACGCATTTTTTGATTTCAGGCGTGAGTATTGCACGAGCCGGGGCAACGTAATCGCAGCCAATTACAGGGCTTCGCTTCGACAAGTATTCGTCAAAGTCTGGCATTGATCCGTCGCCTCTTACGCCGAAATCAAAGCCGTCTTCGGCGAGAGGGACAAAAGCCATGTTGAAATCAAAGCACGGATTCAGCTCGGTGCGTTCAAAAGTCTCGTTGTTGACCAAAAAGCCGAAATTTCCAAAATGACGGTCGGAATTCAGCGTTATGCAGTCAGCCACTACCATGCGACGGAATTCGTCTTCGCAATTGAATTCGCGGTAAATTTCAAGTAACTTCGGAAGCGTCAACCGCACTTTGTAAAACAGTGCTATCGGTCGATAACCAAATTCCTGACTCGTAAAGATTTTACAATCCGATACAACTCGACCATCGTATTTTCTCAGGTCATATTTTACAGAACAGCAGATTTTTTCAAAGACCTGGCTTGCAAGGACGTCGCCATAGGGCTCAAGTCCTGCATTTCTTGCTCCAGAGCTACCCGTTTTTATAAGATGGATCCCATCTTTCTCATTCAACCAGCATTTGTCGTAAGCACCGTCAGTCGTGAGTTCGGGGTATTTCGTTGATTTTTGAAATTTAACTACATCATGCCCATAAATTACAAATTTAGAAATATCCTCATCAAAGTGATTTTCGTACAGATTGACATCTTTCCAAGAAATATTTTCCCGTTCGCTTTTTACCCAAAGTGTGTCGGTCAAGGAGAGACAATGCGTTAAAGCAATAAAACCGCTCTTTGTTTTTCCACCGCATAATTCCAGTATTTTATTCACGTGGCTACGATGTTTGGCAGCACTTCTGTTTGCAACCCATGTAGAAAGCGGATCACATCAGAACGGTAAAGGTGCATTCGTTTTTACGATTTTGCAAAATTCAAGTTCACCTTCACCTTCGATGATAAAGTCGCAAAGAGGAACATCCTTATTTATAAGAGTGTAGGTTAAATTTTGTACATCCATATATGAGATATAGAATCTTTCGGAAAAGAAGTCAATACAGCTTAATTTTTCAAACGAGAATTTCTGTTTTCACCTTATCAAAATAGCCTATAATTACGACAAACCCAACATCAATTATGATATAACAAAAGCCCTCCCGAATGGGAGGACTTTTGAAGTTTTCGTTCAGTCAGACGATTAGTCGTGACCGATATTTTCGAAATTAGCAGTCAAAGTCTTGCAATTTGCATTGCTAGTGCTGTTGCCGTTATCCGTGATGGATGCAGTGTAGCTAACCGAAGCACCGTTACCAGCCTGATTCATTACAATTTTCCAGTAACTCTGAATCGTGCAATCGTTCAAAGCGGTCTTAGCAGTAGCTCTCCAACCTTCCTGATTGGCAGCCATTGAACCAACCATTGTTGTTCCAGAAGTTCCAGTACCTGTGAACGCATTGGTATAATCAAAGACTGAAGTAGAGTAACTTTCGGAGCTACCACCTTGCTTGGAACCCGGAGCAATATAACCAATCATCTGCCATGTACCAATAGCACCGGTTTCAGATGCATGTGCATCCTGCAACTTCACGTAGGTTCCAGCTGCCGGACCGACTTCAGAGGCCTTGGACTTTGCAATCATACCGAAGAGTTTCGGAACTGCGACGGCGGCGAGGATGCCCATGATAACAATCACGACCATCAATTCAATAAGGGTAAAACCTTGCTTCTTCATAGTGTGTTCTCCTTGTTTTTGTGACACATTCTTGTTTTGAGCGTTATTGCTCGTTTACATTCAGTAATATATCCACTTTTTTTCCGAAAAGCAATACTTTTGTCAAACTTTTGTCACGTTTTTGTCATGACTCAGTATATTCCAACTTAAAAGTGCCGTTTTTCGCAAAATTTCGCAAATATTAACCAAACTTTCCGATGAACTATATATAGATAATTTTTTACGAAAAAGGGATTTTCATCTGTTTTTTATATTCCAATTTGGAATATATTATTCGGAGGTGTGATGACCATCACATCGTTTTGCAGTCCATTCATTTACGAATATTTACATTCAAGAGCTTTTTCATGCAAAACAGGAAGTCCACTTCCATTTTAGCACAGATATACATATAAAAAAGGCCTCCCGAAGGAGGCTTTTCTAGAATTAACTGGATCCTTCGCTGCGCTCAGGATGACGTAATAAACAGTGTCAGAACGACGATATAACGCATGACGTAATAGGCGGCGTCAGAACGACGTGAAAGCGATTACTTCATCACAGAATTTGCGACGACGACGCGGTTGCCACCGGCCTGCATAGCCATCTGGAGGGAGGCTTCTGCGGTGTAGATGAGCGAGCCTGCATCGTTTGCGTGGGTCGGCATCACGGCAACGCCCATGCTGAGCGTGGTCGCGAGGATTCCTTCACCGTAGGCAATCTGGAGCTGCGAGATTTCATTGCGAATACGTTCGGCACGGTTCCTGGTAATCTGGAGGTCGGCACCCGGCATAATCACGCAGAACACGTCGTCGGAGTAGCGGCACGGGATGTCTTCGCCACGGATGTAGCTCGGCAAGCGCTGTCCAAGTTCCCAGAAGAGCTGTTCCACAGCGTGGCGACCTTGAGCGTTCTGCACGGCAGGGATTGCATCGGGGTAAAGCATCACAATGCCAATGGGCGACTTGTGGCGCACAGCAGCAGTGATTTCGCGGCTGAGCGATTCTTCCATATAACGTTTGTTAAAAAGACCGGTCAGCACGTCGCGGATGCTGTGCTGTTCAAAGCGCATGCTGAGGTCCTGGTTCGCCACGTAAAGTCCAAACGCGGCAGCGACAATACTCACCTTAGCCTGCCAGTATTCCTTGGTTTCGGTTTCCGGAAGCTTATCGACCTGGAGTGTCAGAATGCCGAAGTGTTCTTCAAGGCCTTCGATCGGGGCGCAAATGGCGATGCCCTTCGGGCGGTGGTGCAAGTGCGTACAACCGCTAGAGACTTCAGGCGAGCTATAGTCGGTCACAACGATGTCGCCGGTATTGAAGCTTGCGCATTCGGCTGGGAGCACGGTTTCGTCACTGATGACGTTCGGACCAAAGCGGAAAATCTGAGAGAGTTCAGTCTGCACGCCGCCGTACATATAAAGCACGCCAGAAGCTTCGGGGAAGAGTTCCGGCAAAAGCTTTTGCATGGCGTCGATGACTTCGGTAAACGGACGGTTGCGGAGAATCCCCACCTTAAAGCCGTTCCAGGCTTCGAGCGGGAACCCGACCTTGAGGGCGGCGGCATCGAGCTTCTTGATGGAAGCAGGCACGGGTTGCTGTTTGAGGGCTTCGGCGGCGGGGATAGCACCCGGCGGAAGCGGGTTCTTCTTTTCTTCTTGGAGGCGGACCGACACGAACTGCGTGTCCTTGGGCTGCGGCTTGTTCAGCACCTCGTTAAAATCGTTTTCGATGGCTTCAATCTGCCTGCTGCAGACGGTATAAAAAACGAAGCCGAGTACTGCGCCCCAAGCTCCGACAAATATGAACTTCGCCCCGATGGACATGGTTTCTTCGGGGACGACATATGCAGCAATGACGCCCATCAAAAAGGCGACCAACCAAAAGATATATTTAACGATATTCATACCATAAATAATATTAAAATATTACAGGGCAGGCAACAAGATTATCTATTTTTGGGGGTATGACAATCCTTGAGAAAATCGCTCTTGCACTCCCTGCAGTTGAATCCCCCGCCCGTTACATGGGTGGCGAAGCAAATAGCGTCATCAAAGACCATAGCAAAATGCTGGCGCGCATGGCGTTTGTGTTCCCGGACACTTACGAAATCGGCATGAGCAACAACGGGCTCAGAATTTTGTACCATGTGCTGAACCGCGAACCGAATTTGCTTTGCGAAGTGGCTTTTGCGCCGTGGGACGACATGGCCGCCGAGATGAAGAAGTACGATATTCCGCTTTATACGCACGCAAGCTATACGGCGGTCAAGGATTACGAAGTCGTGGGGCTTACGCTCCAGACCGAGCTCAACTTTACAAACGTGCCGTACGTGCTTGAACTTGCAGGGATTCCAGCATGGCAAAAGGACCGCGCCGAGAGCGACCCGATTGTCGTTTCGGGCGGCCCCTCGATGGGGAACCCCGAACCGGTCGCAGACTTCTTTGACGCGTTCATGATCGGCGATGGCGAAAAGCTGATTGTCAAATTTGTGCGTTGCGTTGGCGAAGGACGCAAGGCGGGCCTCAAGCGCGCCCAGATTTTGGAAAATTTGTCTAAAATCGATGGCGTTTACGTACCGAGCTTGACGAATGTCGTCAAGAACGAATACGGCGTTATTGTCCCGGCAGAACCCGCAAAGGGCTCTTACGAAAAAACGAACGGTGTACGTCGCCAGTTCATCCCGGTTTTGGATCCGAAAGACTACCCCATCAAGAACTTGATTGCAAACATGCAGCTTGTTCACAACCGTTTTAGCGTGGAAGTAATGCGTGGTTGCGCGCAGGGTTGCCGTTTCTGCCAAGCGGGCATTTGGTACAGGCCGTGCCGCGAGCTCAATCCGGACGATGTTCTGGACATTGCAAAGGCAGGCATTCAGGCGACTGGCGAACGCGAACTCGGTCTTTTGTCACTTTCGACCGCTGACTACAAGCCGGTCGAAGCGCTCACAGATTCCATCATTGACGACCCGTTTTATGACAACGTAGACGTAAGCCTTCCGAGTATCCGCGTCAACAGTTTTGGACAAAGTCTCGCCGAAAAGGTAGCCGCGCTCAAGGGCGGTCGTAGCGCCACGTTCGCACCAGAAACAGGTTCCGAACGCATCCGCAAGATGATCAACAAGACCATCAGCGACCAAGACATGTACGACGCTGCCGAACACGCTTTCTCTAGCGGGTTCAACAAGATTAAGCTTTACACGATGATTGGTTTCCCGACCGAGAACCTGGATGACATGCAGGCGTTCTGCGAACTCATCTTCAATCTCGTGAAAATCGGACGCAAGTATAACCGCGGCATTCAAATTGCAGTGAGCATTGGCATTCTCATCCCGAAGTCGTTTACGGGCCTGCAATGGGCTCCGTTTATGGACAAAGAAACAGCACTCGGGCACATCCGCTATGTGCGCGAAAAGTTCTTCAAGCACCCGAACGTGAAAATCAACTGGGCGGCCTGGGAAACAAGTTTCTTGGAAGCAGTCTACAGCCGTGGCGACCGCAGTCTCGGTCCTGTCATTTACGCCGCCTACAAGAAGGGCATCATCTTTGAAAGCGACAGCTATCGTTTTGACTTTAACAAGTGGCTCGAAGTCTGGCAAGAATGCGGCTATGACACAAGCTGGGTCTACCGCGAACGCGATAAGGACGAAGTCTTCCCGTGGGACTTTATTCACGCAGGTACGACAAAGCAATACTTGCGCCGCGAATGGGAAAAGGCTTTCGATCCAAATTCCGCACCCGTGCCAAACTGCAAATGGGGCGACTGCCAAGCATGCGGCATTCCGGGATTCGGCAAAGAAATAGTCCTCGCCGACGACCCTGTGCGCCACAAGGCGCCGAGCCGTACCCCTGAAGAAATCAAGAAGCTCGTGGCAGAACGCCGTCCGAGCCAGAAGGTGAGCTACAGCTACAAGATTACATTCAAGAAGTCCGGCATCAGCCGATTCCTGCCGCACCACAACATGCTCAGTTTCTTTGAACGCACGTTCATTTGCGCAGGCATCCCGATCAAGTTCAGCGAGGGATTCAGCCCGAAGCCCCGCATTGTGAACATGGGCGCGCTCCCGCTCGGACTTGAGACTTACTGCGAAGTCATCAGCGTCGATTTGCTGCAAAAACTCGACCTCTCCGCCGAAGGTAAACCCGCCATTATCGCAAAGCTCAGCGCTCCGTTCCCGCGCGGCATGGAAATCGTGGACATCGAGCCTTTGAAGGAAAAGCTCTCGAAGCATTTCCCGAAGGCGATGGTCTACCGCCATACGCCCGAAAGCATCCCCGCCGACCTTATGCAAAAGTTTGAACAAAAGCAGTTGCCTATTGTCACGAACCACCGCGGTCAGCAGATGGACTTGAACGAGCAGATTTTGGGTATTGATATTCAAAACGGCACGATGGTCGTGCGCGTCAAGTGCAACAACCAGGGGACAACCCCTAGTCCGTTTGTCATTTTTGCAGGGCTGCTTGGCATTGAGATTGACCCGGCCAAGCTCGATGAAGTCTCCCGTCGCTTCCTCGTCGCGAAGATTGCAATCGAGTGGTAACCAACACCCCCGTAGATGTCATCCTGACGCCAAAGGCGGAAGGATCCAGTGAAATTCTGTATTGCAAAACAAGACTTTACTGGATCCTTCGCTACGCTCAGGATGACGAGCGATTAAGCAAGGTCAATTTAGCGGGCATGACAAGTTCTATTCCGCCGGGAGAATAATCTCGATGTGACTGGTGCTGACGTTGAGGAAGTGCGTACGGAACAGGTCCTTTTCATTCCTATCGCAAACGCGCACCTGCGTCACCGCAATAAAGTCCTTGTTTTCACGGATATAGTCCGTGAGGCGTTCGTCACGCAGCGTGTCGATTTCGCCCGTAATGACAAAATTATCTGTCCACATTTTTACTAGCATACCACTAATATATAAATGTTAGTCCAAGTAAGAAGATAAAAACCTTATTTTTTCGCCCCTAAAGCCATTTTATCGTATATTATTCAATAAGATACAACAATGTCATGCCCGATTTATTCGGGCATCTCCCTTTTAAAAGAAAATAGGAGATTCCCGCTTTCGCGGGAATGACAAGAATGAATCAATTTAAACTTAATTAAGAGGTTCGCATTATGGCACCGAAAAAAGTACGCACGATTCCAGGGCTGATGGCATACAACAACGCCGAATTCATGGAAAGCGATGCCGCACGCCCCATTCGATTCCTTTCTGAATTTTTCCAGCCTGCACAAGTTTTTGCACAAGAAGATATCAAGAATTCTATCGTGTTCTTTGGTTCGGCCCGCACACTTCCGCCCGACGAAATCAAAAAACGCCGCAAGGGCTGCAAGGATAAAAAGGAACTTGCAAGGCTTGACCGACTCTCCAAAGTCGCTGATTCTTACAATGCAGCTCGTGAACTCGCTGCCAAGCTCGGCAAGTGGATAAACAAGCGCCACCACGGCTACGCCATCATGACGGGCGGTGGTCCGGGCATTATGGAAGCCGGCAACCGCGGTGCATCTGACGTGGGTACGCCTTCTGTCGGTTTGAACATCAAGTTACCTTTCGAACAACATTGCAATCCGTACATCGATGACGAACTGAATTTGCAGTTCCGCTATTTCTTTGTTCGTAAATACTGGTTCTTGCGCATGGCTCGTGCGCTCGTTATTTTCCCTGGTGGATTCGGCACACTCGACGAAGCCTTCGAAATGCTCACGCTTATCCAGACCGATAAGTATGCGCAGCAGATGCCGGTCGTGATTTTCGATTCCAAGTTCTGGAAGAAGGCTCTGAACTGGGAATTCTTTGCCGAAACAGGCATGATCAATCCCGAAGACCTCAAGCTCTTCAAGTTCTGCGACACCGTTGATGAGGCTTACGACTTCATCACATCCAAGCTCGAAGAACAAAGCGAAGAAAAGGTCACGTTCGCGCGCTCCCACGCCGAAGACGAAGAAAAGAAGAAGTAACAAAGTCATGCCCGTCGGAGCCTGTGCTGAGCGCAGTCGAAGTAAGCGGGCATCTTTTTTGTCGCCCCTGTCACCCCGGCCTCCGTGCCGGGGTCACCTTTTTTGCTAATTTTTTTTCATGTTCTGGAACAATTTGGCAGAAACGATGGACAGGGTCTCGCGCAATTTGGCGCTCCGTCCGAACTACACCATGGAAGAATACCAGCGGTGGTTCGACCACAATCCTGACTTTAAGCACAACGGCAATGCAGAACGCATCGAGCTTATCGAGCCGCTTTCGCTCGTAGGCACAAACCAGCTATACCGCGCCAAGCTCTGGATGCAGCACCCGCGCGATGAAAAGCGCTACGACGAAAAAGAAATCGTCGTGAAAATCTGCAAATACTGGGCACCCCCAGGCAAAAACCGTTTGCACCGTTTGAACATGCTCTTGAGTGCGTTCCAAGACGAGATCCGCATCAACAACCTCATCCGCGCCACAAACATCGAAGGCGTGGTGCAGACTTTTGGCGGAGGCATCGCGGGTCGCCACCCCTACCTCAAGCTAGAGTTTATCAAGGGTTGCTCGCTCGATAGAGTCATCAAGCCAAAGCTCACTGACGAAGAACTTTTGCAGCGCGTGGCACAAATCGCCTACCTTGCAAACACCATCAGCCAGCTCCATTACTACCAAATTGTGCATAAGGACATCAAGCCCAAGAACTTGCTCCTGTGCCAGAATCCGGCGCACAAGAACAACCATAAGATTTTGCTCTGCGACTTTGGCTACGCACAGGCCAAGATGCGCGAAACCGTCACCGAAGGCGGCGGGCTTTCATCGCCAAGCTACAGCGCCCCCGAACTTGCCCAGTCTAGCGAAAACATCACGTACGCCGTGGACTACTTTAGTTTCGGTGCCGTGATGCACGAATACCTGACCGGCGTAAAGCTCTACCCCAAGGCGAAGGAAATCTACACAGAAGAAGGTCGCCTGATTACCAAGCGCTACATGGAATACATCGAGAACGGTCGCGAAAACGTGTTCAACGATGAACGTTTCCCGGAAATTCACGATTGGATCGATGCCCTGACCACGTTTGACGCCAACGAACGCATGAAAAAGAGCCCGAACTTGTTCGCCCTCGCCCACAAGCTCCGCGAAGAGGTAAATGCCCAGGGATTCCGGGATGTAAACACCGATTTTCTGTGGAACCAGCTGAACGAATACGGAAAGCGCTCTTTTTAGTTATATTCATTGGTATGAAGAAAATATTGAGCATCCTCCTAAAACCGTTCCGATTTTTCAAATTTCACCATTACGTGACGCTTTTGGCGATCGCAGCACTCGGGGTATTCAACGTCCAGACCAGCTTTGACCCCATCATCCAAAAATTCCGCCAGGAAAAGGAAATCCACCAGTCCTTCGACAAGTGGTGGGACGAAGAACGCGCCCAGGAATTCAGAAACGTGGGACTCACGCCAAACGACACCATAAAGGCGCAAGAATTCGAGCTTTACAAAGAACGCTACAAAGTCGAGAAACCGACACCGATTATAGAAGACCGCATCGAGGAAATGAAGGGAGAATTCCTTGATTGGTGGGAAAATCAGGGCGGCAAGGAACAGTACGCCAAGGAGCATGGCAACTACCCCACCGACAAGCAATATGAGGCGGAACTCAAAAAATGGATTTACAATTATACGGACAAATTCCTCCGTTACCGTTGGGCATACCAGCCTAGCCGAGGCAATACCGAAAGTTGGCTCACTTGCAGTTTGCTGTTCCCAAGCGCATGGTCCTTTATTTTCTTCGTCGTATTTTTCATGTTTGCGCTGATGCAGCTTGAGAAGCGCTGGCACGCAATCTTTGTTTACATTTACGCGGTAGTAATCGCAATTATTAGCGGTTTCTTTGTCGATTTACTCGTAGACACATCGTTCTTTGGGCAGTTTGCATCGCAACGCTACATGGGCGTAAGCCTGATGGTCTGTTTCTTGCTTGGAGCAAACGTTTTCGACAAGGAGAAAGACGCCATTCCGTCTTACGTGAGCAAGATATCGCAATTGGCTCTTTTCGGGAGCATGGCGATTGACTGGTTCCTGAATCCTGGAATATTCAATGCGGTCGCTGTGGAATCGCCGTTCTTCTTTGCTTTAGGCGGGCTTGCAGGGTACTTCATGCCTCATCGCGCAGAAGGAAACGCCAAACAAGTTGTTACCGAACAAAGGCCCGAAGAAACGGAATCACCTAGCGAACGCACCCGTAAGATGATCAGCAAGGGACTTGAAGCGGCAAACAATGGTGAAAACGAGAATGCGGCTCGCCTACTGCAATACGGGCTGACGGCGCTTCTGCAAGAAGAACCGGTCAAGTTCCTGGAAGTCAAGGATGCCGTGAATCGAATTGCAGCCTGCTATGCAGAAATTCCGAGCACGCAATGGCTCGAATGGGGCGCTATCGCCAAGCAGAAGAAAATCCCGGAGGCCGCCATTACTCTGTTCGAGAAGGGAATTGCAAAAGAAACAGACGCAAAACTTTTGCGACGTGCGCACTTTGACATTGGCGAGCTCCGCATTCAGACAAAGTCCGATGTGAACGCAGCCATGGAGCATTTGACCAAGGTCATCAAGGAAAACGACAGCGACACGCTCGCCGAGCAGTCCAAGAAGCTTATGGAAACCGGCAAGGACATCCTAGTTCAAATGGCCTACGCCGCTCCCAAACAGTTTAAAGTGTCTAATTAAAAAAGGCGATGCCGGCACAAGGCCGGCATGACAACAAAGCCCCGGGATAAATCCGGGGCTTCGTCATTCTGAGCGTAGCGAAGAATCCAGTTACATTATCAGTTGCTTCACCAAGAATTAACTGGATCCTTCGTCCTTACGGACTCAGGATGACGTCAAAGCATTCTTACTTTACAACAAACTTCTTGGCGGAAAAGCCTTGAATTTGCACGAGGTAAAGTCCGGTTTTGAGTGTGCTGACGTTGAGCGATTCATTCATGCTCTGAGCGGTCTTTTGCATTTGCACATTGCCCTGCACATCAAGAATCTTGATGGACTTGCCCACGACAGAACGCGGCAAACGGAGCGAAAGCGTGTTGTCTACGAGCGACATGCCGAACTTCGCTGCAACCACAGACTTCGAAAGTCCAACAGAGAACTTCACAGGCTTAGTCAATTCATCATAGCGTTCCACAAGTGCCATCAAGTACCATGTGCTATGCGGAAGCCACTGTTCATCCCAGCGCCACACCTGCCAAGATTCCTTCATGGAATCAAAGCCCACTGCAGCAACACCATCATCCGTCCAAGCAATGCCTGAACCATCCTGATTCTTGCCGGTAATGCCGTTTGCAATACCGCCTTCAAGCGTTGCATCATATTCAGACTGACCATCGTACTTTTTCGGGTTCTTCGTTCCCTTGCCATACATCATGCAAGTCGCATACGGGTTCTTGCCCAAAATCCAGTCGAGCTGATCCGTAGCATATTTTTGCACATCACTCGTGGTAACATTCCTATATTCGCCGTCAATAATGCGTTTTGCGTACATTATCGCCGCAGAAAGACTTGCAAGACGAGCATCTTCACCCTGCCACCAATAATTGCTTTCATTATCGTGCGGGATAAAGAATCCATCCTTTATTTTGTCCTGAGTCTTGTAAGTCTGACGGGCATAACCAAACGGGTTATCAACCTTATTCGTAATTTTAACAAGCCAGTCAAAATGAGACTTAATGGCATTACGAACATTAACGATAGATTCGTTCACGCAACCACCACCAATCATAGTAACGCAAGCCCAATAAGGGAATGGCCGACCATGAACTTCTATGCCGGCATCTTCGCCAATAGCGCCAACAACCTCACTATAACGAGCAAGGGCAACCAACGGAAGCCCCGCATCGCTTGCATGCCAGAACGGACGAGTCTTTGCATCATCGCTCCAGAAATAGCCTTCCTCACTTACACGAGAAGATAAATGTTCGGCACGGTCATAAGCATCTTCCAGATACTCCTGTTTTTTTGTAGCGGCATAAAGTTCCGTCGCAGCCAAGAGCGCCGTATAATCGTCGATAATGTTTTCCTTGCCATCATCGCAGTAAGCACAAGACTTGCCAATTCCCTGTTTTTCGGATAAATGCTTATAAGCGTTTTCAGCCGCAGCCAAATACTGTTCACTCGTAAAATCACCCTTCAGCTGAAGCCTTGCAGCGCTTGCAAGACCGGCTATTGCCATGCCACCGCCTTCGCGGAATGCCGTCTGGTAATCAGTACTCTTGATGCCATCGGAACCGGAGAACGCACAAATTTCGCGTTTGCCCATAAGCGAGCCCCAGTTATCGAACACGGTCATGTAAAAGAAGCCTTCTTCGGCAAGCATGCGCACCAAAAAATCCGCACCGTAAGCGGCTTCATCAGCCGTTTTCGCCTTGGTCGAAGTCGATGCAAGCAACGCCGGAATGCGTTCCGAAGCAAAAGCAAGCGACCAGACCGTCAAAGGAATCTGCTGCGGGTTCAAGTAGTTCGCGTAAGAAAGGTGGCTCAAGTATTTGCTGACATCGCCGCTGGCATCGTACCAACCGCCATGCACATCGAGCTTTTTATCAGACTTGTACACCGGCATCTGCTTATCCCAGCCTTCAACAGTAGGGTCATCTGCACGATCATCATAGAAGTAATTGAGCACTGACGCAAGCGTATTTGCAGCCAAAGCGTTTTCGCCCACCGTAAATTCGCCCGATTTCTGCGGTTGACCATTTTCAGAAACCTGAAGCGTGTACTTACCTGCCGTAAGGCCCGTCAAATCCGCCACAAAAAACTTGCCATTGTTGAGCCAGTTGTCCGGATTCGTACCCGCCGAAAGCTTACCTGTCTTGACCGCAGTCTCGCCTGACATCACACTAAATTCAGCACCATCCGAAAGATTATCGCTCTTGACGATCACGGAAATCGGCTGACCGACATCATAACCGACCTGGTTGTAGAAAAACTTGGTTTCAGCAGAAGCAGCGCCCGCGCTCAAAAGAACCGCGGCAGACAAAATCGGGGAAAGCTTATATACATGCATGCGCTAAATATAGATACACGACGGTTTTTCGAAAAGTAAAATAATCCTCATACGAAAAGGGGACCATTGCCGCGTCGTTCTGAGGACCGAAAGGACGAAGAACCTAGTTAAGTTTTTGCATTTATTTAACGCATATTCAGCGTAGAAAACAAAATTAACCATTTACAGTTCATTCGAGAAACCGTTCAGAGCGACTAAAAAACGCATTTTATTTGGCTTGTTTTACAGCAACAGCATCAGGATAAGGATGTTTTTCAAAACCATTGTAGCCTTAAATTACAAGTTCAAAGCCCATTTGATCACAATTTAACGCAAGTTTTACGTTAATTATTAAATATTTTTCAACAGCTTCAAAAAATTTATTGACCATTCAAAATTCAAAACCTATGTTTGCGATGTAAATGAAAAACGACTGGATTCTTCGCGATTCCATCGCTCAGAATGACGTCACAAACAACTTTAAACCAATAACCTGAGACACAAACATGTACTACGAAACAATTAAAGTTCTCGACTGCACGATCCGCGATGGCGGTCTCGTCAACAAGCACGATTTTTCTCTTGAATTCGTGCGTAGATTGTACACCCTTCTCACAGCAGCCGGCGTAGACTACATGGAAATGGGTTACAAGAACTCCCCGGAACTCTTCGACCCGAAGGAATACGGCCCGTGGAAGTTCTGCGATGACGATTTGCTCTGGAAGGTCAAGGACGGCATCGATTCCAAGATGAAGATGGCCGTGATGGCCGACGTGGGCCGCGTCAACATGGATGCCGTGAAGCCCGCTTCCGAAAGCCCGTACCAGATGTTCCGCGTGGCAAGCTACGTCAAGAACATTGACAAGGGCATCAGCATGGTGAACGCCTTCCACGACATGGGCTACGAAACGACGCTCAACATCATGGCTGTGAGCCGCGACCGCGGTCCGGAACTTGACGAAGCCCTCCACCAGGTCAACGAAGAATGCAAGGCCGACGTGCTTTACCTCGTCGACAGCTTCGGTGCCTTCTACCAGGAAGACATCGACAAGGAACTTGCCCGCTACAAAGGCATCGTGAAGAACAAGAAGTTCGGCTTCCACGGTCACAACAACCAGCAGCTCGCCTTCTCCAACACGATCCAGGCTATCATCAACCACGTCGACTACCTCGATGGCTCCGTGTCCGGCATGGGCCGCGGCGCAGGCAACTGCACCACTGAACTCCTCCTCGGTTTCCTCAAGAATCCGAAGTACGACCTCCGCCCGGTTCTCGACGCCATCCAGGAACTCTTCTTGCCGTTGCAGAGCAAGTACGAATGGGGCTACATCATCCCGCAGATGATCACGGGCATGCTCAACCGCCATCCGCAAGACGCCATTGCCGTCCGCAAGACCGAAGAAAAGGACATGTATCGTAAGTTCTACGAACACATGATCAACGACTAAAGTAAAATACATTGACGACCCCGGAGTCCGGGGTGACACGAATAAGAAATCCCGTTCAAACGAACGGGATTTTTTTTATTCATCCACCATGATACACCAATAATACGTCAAAATTTCCTACAACATAAGAAAAAGAAAGAAAATCATTACGCTCATTTCATTCGAAAAACTTTATTATGTATTTTTTATTTAACTTCTACCAGAGGAGGAGAAAACAAATGAAACTCTTTAAGATTCTAGCAGCAACTGCTATTATTTTTGGCGCATCCAGCGTTTGGGCAGACTTGATTCGCGAAGATAGCACAGCCTGCTCGCCGACCATACACCTAAAAGTCCCAGCAACCTGGATAAACGCATTCATCAGTTTAGGTGATACGGCTATAGCATTCCCTAAAGCAGATGCTAACGGATGGTCCACGATTTCACTTGCAGACAAAAGCATCACAAAAAATGCCACCAAGTTTTTCATCAACAATAACAGTGGCAGAAGTTGCTATAAGCACGCTTGCATATCCCCCGAAGGCATCTACAAATCTACGATTTACGAGTATTTCACTTGCTCCACCTTCAAAGAAGACAACGCCGAAGTCTGGATTCAGGAGCATCCCGATCCGAGCAAAAAGTATCAAATCTACATGACGTACAAAGAACCGGTCATCCACGACTTTTACGTCTTTGTTCCGAACAACCAATCCTGGCTTATCGGAAACCCCATTATCGAAGAAAATGGCAAGCCTCACGAAATGTACCCAGATCCATCTTACCTTGGATGGTACATCAGACGCTACATTGACGAAGAAATTCCAAGCAGCGTTCTCATCTACCACGAAGGTGACGAGGATAAGAAAGAAGCAATCGGTGTGAATGGAGAATGGGAAACAAGTGCAACACCCACCCCGATTCCTTTAGTTGCTTTTTTTGAACTATTTTCAAGCGAACCCGATTACAGCAATGCTCTGTATTTTGTCGCAGACAAGGAAGAAGCGTCAAAACTTCCGGCTGGCAACGATGGATGGTATATAAAGCATCCGACTTCAGAAGGGTCTAACATGCGCGAGTTAATCGCTACGATTTACGATTCCGACGCATCATTGCACGGAGCGTTCTCTTGCGCACCGGGATGGACAATGGAACGAGAAGCGTCCGGTAAATCCAACTACAACGCCTGCTATTATCCGACCGCAAAATATCCGACGACCTCAGTTGCGGACACCGTGATTCCATGCATCGGCGTAACCACAGGCATGGTCGAATCATCGCTTGATGCCAAAACCAAAAAGTTGAAGTTGACCGCCAAAGGCCAAAAATGCTTCGGAGACCAAGCAGACGAAGCCTTCGCCGCACTCTTCACTGCTACTCCAGGCATAAATGAAAGCTACTATTTTGCCATTCCATTCTATAAGAACTACTACGGCAAGCTAGAATTCGACTCAGACTATCAACAAAGTAAAGGAGCCAAAGTCCCTGGCGGTTTCTATCCCGCTGAAGTTCCGCCAGATGATGACATGATGTTGTCCGAACGCTTGCCAGCCGCCGAGAGCAAGCGCAGAGCCGAAGGTCCCGTATTCTACTGTTCTGACCCCTCAAAAAATTCAAAAACACCCGATGGTCTACGCACAATTGACGCTACACAAAAAGTTCCAGCATACAAACTTATTTGCAATGGTCCCGGTTGGGACAAAGGCATTGATTGCGAAGGCATTTACATAAAAGGCGGGGAATTTGGCATGGGCAATTCACTGACTCCTTTGGGCACGGAAATCTCCGAAAAAATTGGAGTTTCCTGGATTGAAGATGGTTGGGGATGGTCCTGCGCCTATGACGCACCGATTGATTGGTTGCATTACAAAGATGGTACAGAAACTCCTGTATTACCG
This sequence comes from Fibrobacter sp. UWB3, assembly GCF_002210405.1. Lineage (NCBI taxonomy): Bacteria > Pseudomonadati > Fibrobacterota > Fibrobacteria > Fibrobacterales > Fibrobacteraceae > Fibrobacter > Fibrobacter sp. UWB3. The sequence continues at coordinate 117,065 of NZ_MWQJ01000007.1, read as the reverse complement.
CAAGATCAATATGGTACTCCTCGCTGGATGTCTATAGAGCTACACAATGATTCTGCCGAGAGTGCAATCTTAACTACTGCTGGGCGCAACCATCACTTCTGCCTTGAATCGCACGCCACATTCAAATACAGAAAAGGGTTGAACTTTAGCATTGTCGGAAATGACGACATCTGGGTTTACATCAACAACAAATTAGCGGTCGATGTCGGCGGCGTCCATATTTCGGCCCCCGGCTATGTCGATGTAGACAAGTTCTTGCCAAGTGCAAAATTGGGCGATGTTTACGACATCGACATTTACTACTGCAACCGTCGCAATCCGACAAGCACATTGCAAATCGCGACAAACATGATTTTGGAACAATCCATAATCAGTCCTGATCCATACGCTATTGCAAGTCGCAGAACAAGCTCTGATTTCAGCCAATTCCGCGTTGCTAAAACAGGAACGCTTGAAATTGCAATCATCACAAGCAAGCAAAATGCGACCAGGCAATATGCGCTCATAGACATGAAAGGTCAGGTACTTTCAACAGGTTCGTTGAACAGCATCGAGACTCGCGTGAAAGTTCCAACATCAGGAACATATATCGTCAAGGTCGGGCATAATTACAAGAAAGTCAATGTGAGATAAAAAAAAGTCTGATTAGACCTTCATAACAAAAAGATCCCGCTCATTAGAGCGGGACCTTTTTGTTACAGTCCATCAATTTCCAAAAGCGCGGCCATGTCGTTCGAATTGATTTCGAAATCAAGCTTGGCGTTCTGCCGGATGCGTTCTTCGTGCACGGATTTTGGGATTGGCAAAAGCCCAAGTTGCAACACAAACCGGCTTGCAAGTTGCGGCACCGACACATGGTACCTCTCCGCCATGGCACAGACTTCAGGCACTTTCAAAAGGCGCCCCGTCGCATTGGGCGAATACGCTTCCACCAAAATTCCGACCTGTTCGCAGAAGTCAATGAGTTCCGTCGGCACATGTCCAATGTGAACGCGAACCTGATTCACCGCCGGCACCACACGTGCACCCGCCAGCAAATTGTTCAGGTCGTCGATATCAAAGTTCGAGACACCAATCGCACGAATTTTACCAGCCTCGTAAGCTTCTTCGAGAGCCTTCCAGACATCTACGTTTTCACGGTAATAATAGTTCCCGCCAGGAACGCCCATTTCGGCCCACGGACGGGGGGCATGTATTAGCATCATGTCAATATGATACGCATCCAAGCGGTCCATCGATTCTTGAATACAGCGCACCGTGTCGGCGTAATTCTTGACTTCGGCAGGGATTTTCGTGGTGATAAAGATGCTTTCGCGGTGGATTCCGGTCGATTTTAACGCCGCCTTAAGCCCCGCACCCACGCCCGCCTCGTTTTCGTAGGCGATTGCGGTATCGATATGGCGATAGCCCGCATCAATAGCTGTCGCAACAGCAGTTGCCGCCACATCATTTGGGGTTTGCCATGTTCCCAAAGCAATTTTCGGGATTCGCTGCCCGTTATTCAGCTTGTAAAATTCGTCGAGTACCATAATCAAACCTCGCTACTTGCACCAAATTAATATAAATAGAAACACGATTCCAGCGAGGCAGAATCGCCAAAGTCCTAATACCACATTGGAATATTTACTGGTGTGAAAAGGGATATGGGCTTACGCCCAAAGCCTTTTTAATTTAAAATGAGCTTCATGCGGGCGGGGCCCCATACTTAATCCCATCCTGGCGCAAGCGCCAACCTTACGGCTCAGCAATGGGGCTGCAAGCAGCCCCGCTGCGTTCGCCTTTTAAGGTTGTGGCCGACGCTTTATTCTCTCGACGAACATTTATACATTCATTTAAAAACAATACGACGCAATAACCATAGTTACTTGAAATGTTTACGTAGAAACTTCTAGTAACTACCAACTATTAACTAGTAACTGTGCCGAAGGCACTAAATAACTATTTCTCTATAGTCTTGATTTCGCCCTGAGCGGCGCGATTGGCGTTGTAGGGGTCTATGTGCACAAGCGCATCGACGACGTTTTCGTTCGAATCGATGAGCAGCTGTTCGACCTCTTCGGCAACATCATGAGCATCTTTCAGCGTCATCTGGTCATCGACCACGATATGCACGTCCACATGCAGGTCACTCCCGACGTAGCGGGAACGGAGCCCATGCAAACTGATGACCTTCGGGTGCGAAAGCGCCACGCTTCGAAGCTTGCCCAGGACATCGGGGTTTGCGCCACGGTCTACAAGCTGCCGAAGCCCCGGAGCCGCAATTTCAATCGCTGAATGAATCACGAAAAACGCAACGACAAGCGCACCGACAGAATCCGCAAACCAAAGCTGCGGGAGCAAAATGGCAAAAACGACTGCTACGAGCACAGGAATCGAGCTAAAAGAGTCGCTACGGTGGTGCCAAGCATTTGCCTCAAGCACCTGGCTGCGGATTTTTCGCCCGGCATTTCGCGTATAGCGGAAGAGAATTTCTTTTACGACAATGGAAGCAAAAGCCATCACCGCAACGGACGTTTCCGGGTGCGATGCCTCACCCGCCAACAGCGCAAGGACGGCCTTATATCCAATGCCAATACCCACGGCAGCAACGGCAAGGCCAATGCCAATCGTAATGAGCGTTTCAAATCGCCTATGCCCGTAAGGGTGCTCGGCATCCGGTGGCGAGTTCCAAAAGTGACTGCCAACAATCACGGCGACATCGGTCACAAAATCAGATGCACTATGGATAGCATCTGCAACGAGCGCCTGGGAGTTCCCCACCACACCCACAACAAACTTGGCAACAGAGAGCGCGGCGTTCCAGCCAAGCCCCACCCAAGTCACTTTGCGGACTTCTGCACTATCGTCTTTTTTGCGTACGCGAGTCATGACCTTTAAGCTAGAAAATTTGCAACCTTACGTGCTCCCAAATCATCAAAATTGCTGTAATAAAAAATCAATGTTACTATTTTTCTAATGCTTATGAAAAAACTCTTGAAAATCATCATCGTTATCGCCGTTTTGGCAGGGGTCGCCCTCGGCGTCAAGTCATTCTTCTTTAACGGAGATGCCACAAGCCAGGCTGGCGCCCTCATCAGCACCAAGGTGGTGACAGACACCATCAAGACAACAATCTCGGCAACGGGTTCGTTAGAGCCGGTAGACCAGGTGGAAGTCGGTACGCAGGTTTCTGGCGATATCGCCAAGATTAACGTTGATTTCAATTCCAAGGTCAAGAAAGGCCAAGTCATTGCCGAACTTGACAAATCCAAGTTGCAGTCGACTTTAAAGCAGACGACAATCTCTTACAAGAGCGCCGAAAACGACTTGAATTACAAACAAAGCACATACGACCGCGTCAAGAAGCTCGCCGAAAGCAAGAGCGCAAGTGCGGTCGAACTGGAACAGGCTGAGTACAACCTAAACGCAGCAAAGCTCGCCGTGGAACAGCGCAAGAACGAAGTCGCCCAGGCAAAACTGAATTTGAGCTACGCCACCATCAAGAGCCCGATTGACGGCGTTGTGCTGAAACGAGCGGTGGATGTCGGCCAAACCGTTGCCGCCTCCATGAGCACGCCGACATTGTTCGTCATCGCAAAGGATTTGAGCCAGATGAAAGTCATGGCCGCTGTAGACGAAGCTGACATTGGTCAAGTGAAGCAAGGCCAGCGAGTCACGTTCACGGTCGATGCCTTCCAGAACGAAACATTTAACGGAACCGTGCAAGAAGTTCGACTGAACCCGACGACCACGAGCAACGTGGTAACTTATACCGTCGTGATTACCGCCGAGAATCCGGAACAGAAGCTCTTGCCGGGCATGACCGCCACCTGCACCATTGTCACGCAAGAAATTACGGACGCCATTACGATTCCAGTCAAGGCGCTCAAGTTTACGCCTGCCGCAGGAACCCCGATGATGGATCCGAAAGATATGCCGCGCCCGGAACGTCCGAAGACCGCCGAAGTTGGCGACAACTTCCCACCCCCGCCTCCTGGCATGGGACCGGGTGGTGCTCCAAGCACAGGCGCCAAGAAAAAGCACAAGAAGCCAAAACTTGAAGGCGACCACGTGTGGATTAACATCAACGGCAAGGCAGCCCCGCGCCGCGTAAAGATTGGTCTTAGCGATGGCGTGAACGTCCAGATTCTCAAGGGACTGAGCGTCGGAGATTCCGTGGTCACAAGTCAAGAAACGGTTTCGGCAAAGGGTTCAAGCGAACCAAACGCCAAAAGCCCCTTCATGCCGCAGAGACCCGGGAAAAAGAAAAAAATAATTAGCAAGACGTCATTCTTCGTCCGTTAGGACGAAGAATCCAGTTATTTCTAGCGAATAATTTTACTGGATCCTTCACGCTTCGCGTTCAGGATGACGTGCTAATACTCATTACTCTAGAACGTACTTTAAATAAGCGTCCAAAAGCGTTGAGCCCCAGAGATAAATAATCGGGGCAGCAATGGCGAGGAACGGTCCGAAAGGAATTTGCCCGGCTTCCTCGCTATTCTTATTTTGGGCCGCTTTTTTCGCAGCAATCATCCCATACGGGACCATCACCACAATGCCAAGCAGAGCAGCCACTAAAAGCGTTTCCACAGCGCCCGTCACGCCCATAAGCGCACCATAGCCAGCCAACAGCTTGACATCACCAAAACCCATTGCATCTTTCTTGAGCACTTTTGTTGCAATCCAGCCGAGCAGATAAAGCCCGCCGCCAGCAACAACAGCCCCAATCAAGCTCTGGAGAGGCGTTATGCCACCCGGCACGAGCGAAATCAATAAACCAGCGACAATCCCGCCGACCGAGATAGAATCGGGAATCAGCTTGTACTTGCAGTCAACAGCACAAACGGGGTAAGCACCAAGCAAAAGCCAGAACAACGCCGCGGCATCGGCCCAAACCTCAGGCGACAAGACCGGTCGAGAAAAATCCGTTCCGAAGCCTGCCGCCGCATAAAGCGCAAGCGCCCCGAGCAAGCCGCAAAGGCCTTCGCCAATCGGGTAAATGATGCTAATCGGCTGTTTGCAGCAAGCGCTTTTGCCACGTAGCCAGAGCCAGCCCACAATCGGCAAATTGTAGCGGATCGGGATCCTCTTTTTGCAAAGCGGGCAGTGCGAAGGCGGGTTGATCAGGGAAATTCCGCGCGGCATACGGTAAACAATGACGTTATAGAAACTCCCGACGCAGGCGCCAAGGCCAAAAAACACAATTAACCAGTACCAAAGTGGAATTTCTTGCATAAAATCCTCGTCTTTTTCGGAATATAATTATAATTTAGTTAAACATTTATCTAATACTTGGAGACCCCATAATGAATATTGAAATTGCTGCTATCTGTGATGCCGCCACTGCTAACGATGCCGGTGGCCGTTTGAACATCCTTGGAGCATTTGACCGAATTTTCGCTAAGTTCCCGCTTGTGATTCCGCAGTGTTCTGCCGCATTCCGCCTGCGCTACCAGCGTTCCGAAGCAGGCACACACCAGCTGAGCCTCTCGATTGAAGACGTTGTTGGACATGCCATTGTTCCGCCGATGCAGTCCGAAATCGACCTTATGCCGGTCGTCCAGGGTTTTGACACCGCAGCCGTGAACATGGTCCTGAACATGCAGCGTTTGCAGTTCAAGCGTCCGGACAAGTACATTGTGCGACTCGTCGTCGATAACGAAGAACTTGCAGCACTCCCGCTGTACATTCTCGAAGACCCGCGCCTCGCCCAGCAGAACCAGCAGCCGCCTCAAGCTGACGAAAACAGCGTTGACGGTCGAGCATAAGACTAGACAAGAAACTAGAGAACGCCGGGTATCTAAGCCCGGCGTTTTTTCTATTTTAAAACTTAACTGGATTCTCATTATTCATCTTAACAAAATGCTCTCGAGTTCTTTTAAATTTTTCGTTCCGTTCATCGTTGCAAGCCTCACGGCCTGTAGCGGCATCAACGACAGCTGGGAAGTCAAAGGTGGCGGATTTATCAAGTACAGCATCAATGACAGTACCGAAATAAATCAGGAACTCGAAAGGAACGATGTCGAGATTCCGTTTATACGCAACCAGCACCATTATCTGCTCATAACGATTCCCGCAAAGCGAAGTTCTCGTCACGACCAGCTGAGCATTATGATAAACGACCCCAGACTTGGCAAAAACAGCGTAATACCGGGCTACACCTGGATTCAAGTCAACGGTTCGCCCAAAGCATATATCAAGGGCGATAGCAATTACGTGAATATCGACCAAAAAGATAACGCAAAGTGGACAGCGACCATAAACCTGCATTTCGAGGATTGCAGAAACGACAAATGCAACGACAGCCTCCCTCCAATCCTGTTCAAAGGCCGTATGCATTACTGGATTGCCGAAGAAGACCAATAACGGGCAAACTTCTTTAAATTTTTTTGAATTTTATCGCCCACCACCCTTGACAAGCGCTCAATCTTTTTCTAATATTGGGCTACCTTAATGGTCGATTAGCTCAGTTGGTTAGAGCGCTACCTTGACATGGTAGAGGTCACAGATTCGAGTTCTGTATCGACCACTGAAAGAGCCTCGCAGAAATGCGAGGCTTTTTTTTTGCTTATTTTTCCGTCGCCGAGCCGTGCAAAACGCAGGGCAAAACACGCAGGCCGTAAAAACAAAAAGGCTCGGGGGTTACCCGAGCGATTTTCGTAGATGGCGCCCCCGTCCCGGAATAAATCCGGGATGACAAGACGGAGAGACATTCTTAATTACTTAGCAGCAGCGCTGTCGGAAACAACGACATTAGCGGCAGAGTCAGCCGGGATGGCGACAGCAGCCGGTTCAGCGATTGTTTCAGCCGGAGCAGCAACTTCGGCAGGCTTTGCATAAACAGGTGCGGCAGGTGCCGGAGCGGCAGCAGCCGGAGCAGCGGCAGCTTCAGCCGGATCTTCGAAGAAGTTCACCTTGGAAAGGCCGAACATCATGATCCAGGAGAGCACGAGACCGCCGATACCCATCACGATACCCGTGATAGCCATGCCACGCGTATCCGTGTAACCCGTTGCATGGGCAAGTGCGTTAGGCGGCGTAGAAATCGGGAGGCACATACCAAGGGAGCTTGCGAATGCGACAGCGACCATCAAGGAGGTCACGCCACCGAGCGGAGCGAGGTTTTCCTTGCAGCTCACAGCCACGACGATGAAGATCGGAACAAGCAAGCTAGCAGTGGAGGTGTGGCTCATGAAGTTTGCCATGAAGAGGCAGATGAAGCCGCAACCGACCATGAGAACGACCGGAGACCAGGTGTTGAACGGAATAGCGTTGATGAGGTCCTTGGCAAGACCGGTCTGCTGCAAACCGAGACCGAGAGCAAAGCCACCAGCCACGAGCCAAAGAACGTCCCAGCTCATTTCGTTGAGGTCCTTCTTATTAATCACGCCTGTCAAAGCAAACACAGCCATCGGGATCATAGCAATCACGTTGTCGTTGAGGCCATGGACATTCTTACCGGTCACCCACAAAAGTACGCAAACAGCGAAGGTGACGTAAACGATGATAGCGCGCGGACTCTTGTCAAAACCTTCAGCACCTTCGATATCGAGGTTCATTTCCTTCATCTTGATCGGATAGAGCTTGAGGAGCAAGAACCATGCAAGAATCATCATAACAATCACATACGGAACACCGAATTCCATCCACTGGCCAAAGGAGATGTTGAAGCCGCTGGACTGGAGAGCGCCAAGAGCGATGGCGTTAGGAGGCGTACCGATCGGAGTACCCATACCACCGATGTTAGCACCGAGCGGGATGGCAAGGGCAAAAGCAGCTTTACCGCGGTCGTTGGCATCAAAGAGCTTGAGCACCGGGCCGAGGATAGCGAGCATCATAGCAGCAGTAGCGGTGTTGCTCATGAACATGGAGAACACAGCGGTAATAATCATGAGGCCAAGGAGCACCCACTTCGGATCCTTACCAAACGGCTTGAGGAGCACGCGGGCAAGGTTCTTGTCCATGTTGTACTTGCAAGCGGCAGAAGCAAGGAAGAAGCCACCCAAGAAGAGCATGATGATCGGGTTGGCAAACGTTGCCATGATGTCCTTGAACTTGAGCGGTTCAACACCTTCCACGCGGAACGGGATAAGAGCCGAGTTCGAAAGCGTAAGGATCATCAACACGATGACGAACATGGAGGTGGACCAGATTGGGAACGGTTGGAGAATCCAGAAAAGGGCAGCCATCACAAAGATTGCGATGACGCGAATTTCGAGAGTGTTCAACGCGTGGTCACCAACGAAGCCGAGGGCTTCGTACGGGACGAAGAGGGCAGCGATGGCGAGCACCGATGCAATAATGAGTTTGATGAGTTTTGCTTTTGTCATAACGAGCGCAAATTTAGTAATTAAACTTGCGTTCGGCTAGACTGATTTATCGGACCATAACGCGGGTGACGGCGCTCTGGCTTCCGACCTTGACCTTCACGAAGTAGACACCCTGCTTGGGCTTTTTCATGGAGATGGCGTTCGAGCCTTCGCGGGCGATTGCCCTATCCGTTGCAACGATTCGACCATCGATTCCCACAACGGAGACCTTCACATTCGCACCAGCGAGCTTGGAGGCGGCATCGAAACCGACATTCAGCACGTTAGACATCTGACCGACGTGCAATCCCTTGAGGAGATTCTTCGCCACGTTAGCAGCTACTGCACTCTTGGTCACTCGAACAGAGACATTCTTAGCCTTAGAAGCAAGCTTGACGTCCACCGGGCTGTCCTTCACGACTTCGACCGTTTCGTTATCGACCGTCGCATACACGCGCAAGCCCTTCGCCCAAACGCTTTCGAGACCTTCAAAGTTCAAATGGCCATCACGAGTGCTCGTTGCGCTCACTTCGAGATCCCATTCGAGGTCGTCGGCATTCTGCTTCACGCTCTTGGCAAGTCGCTTTTTGCCATCGACAATGGAGAGGTTTACGCGGTCACCCATACCGGCAGGCGGTTCACCCAGAGACGAAGCAGCCTTCCCTGCAGCAAGTTCATTCCAAGAATCGCGCTTGCCATTATTATCAGAAAGGACGACGCGGAGATTCCAGTTTTCAGAATCGGCGCTCTTGCTCAAAGCCTTCTTTTCTTCTTCGAGAACAATTGCTGCCTTCAACGGAATGCGATACGTCATAGGCTTTTCGGTATGAACCCAGATAGCCTCATATGGTCCAAGGACATCAGGTTCCTCATAATCGCTGGATTCAGCATTCCACTGGCAGAACCTAAGTTTCTTTTCTTTCGGGAGCTTCACATACCAGCCATACGGATTAGCCACGAGGTTCCAGCCAGAATACTTATTTTCAAGTTTCCAAACGATAGCATCGTTCGTATCTGGAGTCTGCAAGCTCATCACCAGCGGCTCGTTATCAACGGAGCCGTACCAGTAACCGCGAGTAGAATCGAACTTATCCTTCACACTGAACTTGCGGTATTGCCAGAAATCGCCAACCGGGTTCGATTCATCCCACCAATAAACAGAAGTGGTTGCAACCGAATTATCCCCATCACGATGGCGGGCAAAAAGCTTTTCCACCTGATTCACGCAATCATCGCCATCATTTTGGCAAAGGGCATACAGCGAAAGCGTCTGCCAAGCGTGCGGAATATAAGTCTTTTCTTTTTCCGTGACGAACTTTTTATCATAGCTGACAGAATCAACGCCATCCGTAAGCGTGAAGGTTACTGTATATTCACCTACAGGCGACGGATCAAGGCGCCAAGTGCCGTTCTTGACATTTTCAACGGATTTTCCATTAACAACGGTATCGAGGTACACGCCAGTTTCAGAGACAACCTGAATATGGTAATCCACCTTTTCAAATTTGCCAGCGGTTGTTGCATCAACCAAAGTCATGCGAAGCGCATTGCCATCCTGTTTCGCAGTCGGTTCTGCAATTTCATAGATATAGTTACTAGAGCTAGAGCGACTACCCTTGCTTGAACTTGATTTTACACTAGAACTGCTGCTAGATTTTATCGTTTCACTTGAAGAAGATGATGACTTCCCGTTTATGGATGACGAAGAGTAATCGTTCCTAGATGACGAAGAAGATGCGATATCCGAAGAAGAGGATGAACCGTATTCTGACGACGAGGAGTTTGCAATACTGCTTGAAGAACCCTCGTTACTAGAACTCGAGTTTTCGTTATTTGCACTAGAACTAGACGAACTATCCCCATTGCCTGCGCTTGAAGAGCTCGAAGAATTGCCAACACTGCTGCTCGATTCGCCTCCGTTCCAAGATGACGAGGAAGATTCGCCCCAAGACGAAGAAGAAGTCACATTCGAAGAAGAGGATGAACCGTATTCAGACGAGGAGGAATTTTCGAAACTGCTAGAAGATTCTTCGTTGCTGGAACTGGAAACACCATTGTTCGCAGAACTCGAAGAGCTTGAAGTATTTCCGGAGCTTGAACTGGAATTGCCCACATCCTCAGGATCAACTAGGGTCGGAAAATTGTTTTTATACACCCAGACCTGGTCTCCAGTATCCGTCCACGCACTGTTCAAGAAATCTGCAAAACTTTGAGATTGCATGTAATTCATAGTAACAATGCCATTCTTAACAGACCCATTTGCCCCACTTTGCAAATCTTCTTCAGAGCCATCGCGAACATTGTTCTTAGCAACAAACTTATTGAAACCTTTTTCATTAAAATACTTAATATCTCTAAATGTACCATAATCATCGAAATAACCGATTGCACCAATAGTATCGGCTCCATAATGATAGTTCGATATCATTATCGGCTCATTACCCAGTCCGTTACCATACATATAGCCAAAAAGATAGCCTGCATGTCCCTTTTCACCATTAAACTTATCAGCAATCGTCCCGATATGATAGTTATTTTTCACAATCATTTCTGCTGGAGCACGAACGTTCGCTTCGCCAACGAGTCCACCGACATAGAAATCTTTTTGCGGGGGCGTCGACACGGCATAAGTTCCCGTAAATGAACCGCGAACAGAGCTACGACTAATTAATTCTGGTGTACGGCATATTCCACAAAGTCCTCCAATCGATGAAGACGTATTTTCAGAGGCAACATTTTCCCCTTCATACGATACAACCGATCCACCCAAAAAATCTACATGGACATTCTCAAAATCAATTTTGGGTTCCCCAGATAAAATCAGAGGATATTCGCCTACAATGCCACCTGCACGAGCCGTAATACCGTCATCTTCGATATAAATAGAGCTTTTATAAGATAAGCCGGACAATCGAACTTTATTGATTGTATTACGGTTGAACTTGCTCACGGCGCCAAAAACGCCACCCACAATCACAGAATCAGCATCCGTCAAACCTGACGCCCTTTTGGCGGTGTAGTTAATCGTAACTTCCGAACTATCCCCTGCAGTGCTGTTTTCTTCAAGAGAAACAATTGCATTTCCGACAAGGCCGCCAATCACAGCTGACGCGCGTGCCTTCGGTTTTGTATCCTCTTCAGAAGAGCCTCCCTGCAGCTTAATTTTTCCATGCGCTTTAGATGCAGTAAGCGTCAAGAACAAGTCATCTCGATTTCCTGAATTATTCACATTATCACAAGCGGCAAACCCTGCAATACCACCCATATAATATTGGAAGGCACCATTTTCAGACAAAGATTCATTGATATTTAAATTTTTTACTTCTGTTTCTGTAATTTTCAGAATACCGCCATTACAAAGACTTGCATTTCCGACAACACCACCGGAATACATTGTTTTGGCTTTGGTCGCGTTGTCAATCAACACCGAACTTTGCCCTATATTCAGTCTTGTCACATTGACGCCATTTACGTAGAGGCCATAAACCTCCGACGCGTATATTTCATACCTCTTGGTAGCACCAAACACACCGCCCATAGCGACACCGCCAGAAACAACAAGCTTATTTTCACTAGAGGCTTCGTGGATTTTGATATTTTTGATTTCTGAATTTTTAGGATTCGTACCACTGAAAGTTTGTTTCGTGGGTGCGTAAACATAGAGACCGACGAGTCCGCCCAAAGAAGACTGATCTACAGCCACCTTATTTTCCACTTGAACTGCAATGCCGACATTCTCGATATCCACAAAGAAAGCAGCACCAGCAAGACCGCCCAAAAGCACTTTGTAGGGACTAAATACAGAAAAATTCATCCCCGATACCGTAACCGAGCTTCCGATATAGCCAGTTTCAATTTGACGTTCATTCGAAATCCGGATAAACGAATCGTCAATAGTCGAAACACCGGAAACAGTCGAATTTTCAATATACCCCGCCAAACCACCGGCTAGAGGAGCTTGAATAACAATATTCTTTAATTGAATATTGTACACTTCACTTTTAGAAATCTGATAAGCAAGAGCACCTACCGCATGGTAATCGCCTGCATCCGTTGATGCAGGATCTCCATTCGCATATTTATCAGAAACAATAAAATGAACATTGGAAATCTTTAAGTTTTTTACGGTTTTTCCAGATATATCCCCAAATAAACCAACACCTGCAGGCGACTGACTAGAAGCCTTTCTCATGGCTCCATCGTCAACACGGCAAAGGTTCGAAATGGTTTTGTATTGTCCATTGAAAGTTTTACCAAAGAAGGGCAAAAAAGCATGATTTTCCGAACATTTTCCATCCACACCAAGAGTCTGGCCAAAGTCAATATCCGTAAGAAGATAAAGATCTGTAGCTTGGTATTGGGAGGCATTCGCCGATGCTGCCACCCATTTTCCGCTAATCACATTATAAAACGCACCGCGAACAGGGAGCGCCGCTTTTATTTCTTCGGATTTGACACAAGTACCATAATTAGTAGAATTTCCGGTTTTACAATTTTGATTGTATTGACCTAGATAAAGGGCATTATCCTTATAGTAAAGGTTCAGATATTTTTTTGCAGGACCAGCCGGCTGAGCCCAAACGGCCATCGGGATGGTCAAACCTAAACCAAGCAGTAGACGAGTTAAATAATTCATTCAAGCCCTCTAATTTTTGCAAGTTACACAACCCGTTTGAATGGAGATTCCCGCTCGGAGGCGGGAACGACAGATTGTAACAAGCCTCTTTACTTGTAAAAATAATTTTTAAGACAGCTTTGGCAACCGTCAAAGTAAGTAAAAAGCATCAATTGTGACAGTCAACACGGAGATGAAGATTTACTTACAAATATTTAATTGCATCAAAGCTTTGGGTTTGCTAAATTGAGGGCATCCATTTATGGTGTTTCATAGGAGCAACAATGTTTAAAAAAATCATTCTCTTGGCAGCTGTAATTGCCACATACAGTTTTGCAACATGGGACTATTTTGGTCTTCTGCAAAACAGTCAGGGTTCTTTTAAGGCTGGTCTTTACTACGACACAGACGATGACTGGTCCCAAATGGGCCTCAGAGTCGCCGCCCGTATGAACGTGACACCGCAATTTGAACTTTCTTTACAGGGTTTTGGCTACCAGTTTTGGGGTGAAACCGACTGTGACGCCTGCGCAGAAGGCGGTAGCGGTCTCAAGGATTTGGCAATCGGCGCACGTTTCGCCTTGGACCCAGAACTTTACCTTTTCCTCGACTTCAACCTCCCCATCGGCAAGGACAAGGCTAAAGGTTACGGAACGACAGCTCCGAGCAACCATGAAATGTATATCTACGCTGGTGCTCAGCATCATAAGGACATCAGTTCCATCAAGGGTGCTGCATACGGAACAGAAGCAGGCTTGTTCTGGGGTTTTGAGCATCACGACAGAGAAAGAGGTCTCGAACTCCGCCTAGGCGGTGAATTCGATTATACCCTCCCCTCCGCACCTGTAACGCTTTTGGTCGGCGGTCAGTTCTGGCTGCGCCTCTTCAAGTCTGAATACTACAATGGCAACAAGGATGTGGACCTGCACGATGACTGGTCTAACCAGTTCAAGTTCTGGTTGGGTGTAAGCTTGGCTGCAACCGACGACATTTCCATCAATGGACAGATTATCGCCCGTAGCCAGGATTTGAAAAAGAAGGCTAAGGATAACGGCGTTCAAATTGGTATGGAAGGCGATGCCCTCGGTTTCGTAGTCGACGTCGAATTCAAGTTCTAAATAAATTGGTTTAATATACTTTAAAACCAGCCGAAATTTCGGCTGGTTTATTTTTTTTTACAGGAATTGTTCTTTTTACATAGTTTTTATCTATATTTAAAAGAAATCACTTTCATATGGAGATTACTATGTTAAAAAAAATCATCATGGGAGCAGCTCTCCTCGCATCCACCAGCTTTGCAACTTACAGCACATTCCCGGTTCCGGCCGCTCAAAGTGGTGAAGCACGACTCAATGCAGACTTTTCTATGCAGGACAAGTGGAAGGGACTTGACCTCGCCGTTAAAGGCCGCTTCGTTCCTGTCCAGAATTTGGAACTTTTCCTGAACCTTCCATTTGCTGTAGTTACCCGTTGGGATGGCAATGATGTAGACCAAGAACGTATGAAGAACATGACGTTCGGTGCCCGTTACCAAATCATTCCGAACGTAGCCGGCTTCCTTGATGTAACATTCCCGACTGGCAAAAAAGCTTATGACGATGACGGCTTGACCTTCTACTTCGGTGGCCAGTACTCACAGGACTTCGGTGCAGTCGGTCTCGGAACAGAATTAGGTCTTGCCATCACAACAGAAGGCGACGACAAGGTTAAGCCGCCAATGGAATTGAGTCTCAATGCAGAATTGGATCCGAACGTATCCCCGGTTATTTCGCCCTACTTTGGTGCAACCCTTAAGGTTTTGTTGAACGACCCGAAGCTTGACGGACACAAGGCTGGCGACACGAGCGGCGATATCGGCGTGTTCCCGTACTTGGGCGCCACATTCAAAATCAATGAAATGCTTTCCTTTGACGCCAACGCAACATTTGGTCTCGGCAAGGATTATCTGAGATACACTTGCGGCGGCAACGACAAGGTGTCCATCACTCTGGAAGCAGGCATCATCGCTAAATTCTAATCAAAGATTCTTTATCCATCTATGAAAAGTCCCGGCAATGGCCGGGACTTTTGCGTTTTGGAAAATGTTTCGCGCAATTACAAGAATTGACTGGGTCCTTCGGGCTTTGCCCTCAGGACGACAAATTGCAGTTGTTCAGGACGACGCTGGAGGAACTGCGCGCGAAGCGCACTCTTTCGTCTCTCGTCTGCAGGGCTCTGCCCGTTCTTTCGTCTATCTTATATCGAACGGCGGAATCGGGAGCGATTCGCCGGATTTCATCGCCTTGTCGAGAGCGGCGGACTTGACCGGATCGACCCACCAGTAAACGGGGATTGCATCTTCGCGGTTGAACTGGTCAAGAATCTTTTCGGGCGTGCCGTAACGGTTCCAGTAGAGGATGCGGTGGTGGTCGCATTGCCACATGAGCACGTACGGGACGATTTCGGCAAGGCGGTTATCAAGCGCCTTCAAGATTTCATTGCGCTTCGCGAGGTCAAATTCAGTCTTCTGCAAGTTGATGAGGCTATCAACAACAGGGTCTTGAACACCAGCGAGGTTGTTCGTGCCTTTCTGCATGGCAGTCGTAGAAATCCAGCTTGCTTCCGGGTCGCGGAGGCGGCCAGCCCCCCAGTTCACCCAGTAAAGGTCAAAGTCCGCATCGTCCAAACGCTTGCGGAGCGTGCTCTGGCTCATCTGTTCGATGGTCGCCACCACGCCCACCTTCTTCAAGTCTTCCTGGAAAAGCGTCAGATGGCGCAAATCTTCCTGGCTCGTGATAAAGTTGATGGCAAACGGCTTGCCGTCCTTTTCAAGAACGCCTTCGCCATTCACCTTGTAGCCCGCTTCGGCAAAGAGCGCACGGGCCTTTTCGGGATTGTAGCTGTAAACAGGCGCCGTCGGGTTCTGGTTATTCGCCCAAAGGTCCGGATAATAGCTGTTCAAGAGGAAGTACTGGCCGTACATGTACTTTTCATTCATCGCTTCACGGTTCAAGAGGTACGAAAGTGCGCGACGGACGCGGACATCCTGGAACTGCGGCTTGCGGAGGTTGATGGCCATGCCCTGGAAGCCAATCGGTTCCTTGTTGTAGATGCGCTGTTTGACAGCCCAGCCTTTTTTCACGGCATCAAAATCGGTCTGCTTCATCCAGATGCTGCTCGTGTAAATGGCGTAAGCGTTAAAATCCTGCTTTTTGAACGCTTCGAGCGCCTTTGTCTGGTCGTTCATGAAGCGGTAACGGATTTTCTGGAAGTTGTACTTGCCATGATTCCAGTTCTTCTTGAAGCCCCACCAGTCGCTGCGGCGCTGGAGTTCGACAAAGCGGTCTTCGCGGAACGTCTTGATAATGTACGGACCAGAGACGACCGGAAATTCGTAACGAATCTTGTTGAAGTCCTTACCACCCCACACGTGCTTCGGGAATGCAAGCATGCCAGCCGCTTCCCAGAAGTTGCCCCAGTGCGATTCCTTCGCGGTCATGCGAACCGTCAAGCTATCGACAACTTCCGGGCGTTCAAAGCGGCTGAGGCCCACCTTGAAAATCGGCGTGAGGTTCTTTTCGTCCATGATGACGTCGTAGTAGAACTGAACATCTTCAGCGGTGATGGACTTGCCATCGCTCCACTTCGCGCGCGGGTCCACATGGAACGTGAACGTTCTGCCGTCTTCGGAGACTTCCCACTTGTCAGCGAGAATACCGACTTCGCGGTCTTCGGTGGTATGCAGGCTCACGAGCGGTTCGAACATCATGTTCATGAGCTCAGCAGAGAAGCTATTGTAGTCTTCCCACATGTTGAAAGACTTCGGCATGGCGGAGCCCCAAAGCGTGATAGAACCGCAAGCGCGGGCTTCCTTGGAGGCAATCGGGTCGAACTCGCCTGTTGCCGTAGAATCGAGCGGGAGAATCGGGCAATCGGCTTCGGAAACGGCGGTGCCTTTTTTCGAAGATTGGCCGGATTTGGAATCGCCGGATTCATTGCAGGCGGCAAGAGCAAAAGCGAGAGCGGCCGCCATCGGGACGGCAAGTAAAGAGCGGAGGGAGAAAGTTTTCATGAGAGACAAGATAATAAAAAGGCGACCCCGGCACGGTGGCCGGGGTGACAGCGCAGGCTCTACATACGAGCCACTTCCTACAGTCTACTTCCTACCGTCTACTAAAATTACGGCAATCCGATATGGTGCGCGGGTTGTTTGACTTTGGGTGCGGCGGCTTTTTTAGCATCGGCTTCGGCAGCTTCAGCCTTGAGCGTTTCAAGCGACAGGCGGGAGGCTTCCTGTTCCGCCTTCTTCTTGTTCGGGCCTTGACCGCGGGCATACGCTTTGCCGTTCACGACCACTTCGACAGTAAACACCTTCTGGTGTTCCGGACCTTCTTCACCGACAATCACGTACTCCGGAGAGCAGCGCAATTTGCCCTGGCAAAATTCCAGAAGTTCGCTTTTGTAGTTCACAAAGTCGGTTGCACTGATGATTTCTTGCACGCGTGGGAAATGGAACTTATTCAAAATGGCACGGACTTCTTCGAGACCGCCATCGAGATAGACGGCGCCAAGCACAGCTTCATAGGCATCAGCGAGAATGCTTTCCTTGCCGCGACCGCCCATCTTGGCTTCGGACTTTCCGATTTTCACATATTCGCTCAAGTCCCATTCCTTGGACGACTGAGCGCAGGCGTGTCCCGAGACAATCGCGCTCTTGCGCTTGGAGAGTTCGCCCTCCGGATCGCTCGGATAAGTCCTGTACAAAAATTCCGTCGTAAGCATGTTGAGGACGGAATCGCCGAGGAACTCCAGGCGCTCGTTGTTGCTTGCGTACGGGACATCTTTCCCGACGAGGAACGAGCGGTGGACGAGTGCATGAGCCAGCAGTTCTGGATCGCGGAATCTGTACCCAAGCTTAGCCTCAAGCCCGTCACCGGACTTCTGGCGAAACCAGAGTTTAAGAATCTTGTGGAGCAAGTTTTGTTCTTCCAACAGAATCTCCTTATGAGTTTTAGACTGATGTACAATTTACATATTTGTCATGCCCGTCATAGAACGGGCACCTCCCTTTCATAAACGAGAAGGCGATGCCGTCCCCATTCGCGGATCATGACCACATAAGAACTAGTTGCATTCAAGGCGAGTGTCGCGACAGGCTGCTTGCAGACTGTCATGATTGAGCCGAAGATGCTGACGCAAAGCGTCAAAGTTCTAAGTGGTCAAAGAGAACGGAGTCCGGCATGACAAAGTATGTTCAAGAAATAATAGATCCTTCGCTTCGCTCAGGATGACGGTAAAAAAAGAATCCCCGGCGGAACCGGGGACCCAAAGCTCTTTCTTTGCCCAACGGATGCGGGCTAAAGTAAAACTAGATTACTTCTTGTGTGCTTCGAGGAAAGCAACAACGTCAGAAACCTTCTGGAACTTTTCAGCGTCAGAATCGAGGATTTCGACATCGAATTCGTCTTCGAGGGCCATAACGAGTTCAACACGGTCCAAGGAGTCTGCACCGAGGTCATTACCGAATTCAGATTCGGGCTTGACATCTTCAGCCTTGACTTCCAACTTAGCAACGATCACGTCCGTGACCTTCTTGAAAATTTCTTCGTTCATTTTTTTCTCCATGGGAAAAAGTTTTGTCCAAATTTAATAAAATGTTGTTAAGCGTTCAAGCCCCCATCGACACCAATTACCTGTCCGGTAATGTATTTGGCATCGTCGGAGGCCAAAAATGCGACTGCCTTGGCGACATCTTCCGGCTGACCGAGGCGGCCAAGCGGAATCTGAGCGGCATATTTTGCACGAGTTTCTTCACTCATGGCGGCGGTCATGTCCGTATCGATGAATCCTGGAGCGACAGCGTTCACGGTGATGCCGCGAGAGCCGAATTCCATGGAGTTGGACTTGGTCATGCCGATCACACCAGCCTTAGCAGCAGCGTAGTTGGCCTGGCCAGCCTGAGTTCTGATACCGTTCAAGCTTGCAATGTTCACGATGCTGCCTTTGCGGGCGCCCATCATCGTCTTGAGGACGGCTCTGGTGCAGAGGAACGTCGAGCGGAGGTCCGTTGCGATAACGTTATCGAAATCTTCGTCCTTCATGCGAAGTACGAGGCCGTCACGGGTGATGCCAGCGTTGTTCACGAGGCAGTCCACGCCACCCAGTGCGTCGATAGCTTGTTTGAAAGCGTCCTTCACGGATTCGGAGTTGCTCACGTCGCATGCGAACGTGAACGTCTTGACACCGAATTCCTTGGCGATAGCTTCTGCCTGTTCCGGACAGCCACCACGGGAAATAAGAACAACGTCAGAGCCGCGAGCAGCAAGTTCTCTTGCAATGGCAAGACCGATACCACGAGATGCGCCAGTCACAATAGACTTCGTAGGCATTATAAATTGACCTCCTGTATGACATTAAGTGTCATGGATGAATACAAATGATTTAAGCTTAGAATAGCCGTCACACCACCGGTGCCAGACGGTTCGTCCAAAGCATATTTATTTGTTATTTAAGATAATAAATGAGACGAGAGACGAGAGACGAGAGACGAAAGAATGTAGGCAGTAAACAGTAGACAGTGGTTAGTGGTTAGAGCATTCAATTTTCAAGAAACTATTCTTTTTTCTAAAATTTGTACGAGACTTCTTGAGGTTACTGATTTTGTTTTATTTGAGACAATTGCTACTAATCATTTTCCTTTTACTAGGGAATACCTTCGCTGCAAATTTTGATGAACGTAAAATTGACCTACTTACAGATTCAACAACAATATATGAAAGACTGATTGCTGAAGAAAAAAACGAAATATCTCCAGTGGGAGGAAGCCTAGCACTAGGTTTTGGAGGCGGATTGACCTTTATAGGAGGTATAGCTTTCTATAATGCAATAACTTTTAAGAGCAACGAAGGATTTAACGGAGCCGCAATCATCGCTCCTTTAGCAGTCATTGGTATTCCATTGATGATTTACGGTATTTACGATATCTTTGCATCAAAAGCACACACTCGCAAACTAGAACAACTAGAACAACAATACGATCGCTATAAAAAGCGAAAGCAAACCGCACAAATTTTCATAGCTCCATTAATAGGAGTTCTCTACCCACAAGCGGGTATCGGAATGCACGTAAGTTTTTAAGCACCCTAAATCCCCCATACCTTTACTGGATCCTTCACTACGTTCAGGATGACAGTGCTAAATCTCTACTCTCTCGTCTGTAGGACCGCAGGTCCGTTCTTTCGTCTAAAAAGAAACGGACCTAGCGTTCACTAGATCCGTCTAATTGCAACTAAAGTCTTAATGCAGACAAAAGCTATGCTTTAGGAGCTTCCTCGGACTTGATTGCAGCGAGGCGAGCGTTGACCTTATTGGCAACGTCGGCTTCGGCATACTTGGCAGCCACTTCAACAGCCTTTTCGATAGCGAGAGCGTCGGAACGACCGTGAGCGATGATGCCAATACCATTGAGGCCAAGCAACAAGGCGCCACCCGTAGCGCGATAGTCCCACATTTCGGCAAAGCGCTTGCCAGCCGGAGTGTCGATTGTGCCGAACATTTCCTGGTGCATTTCGAAGAAGCCTTCCAGGAGCTTGAGCACAACGTTACCCGTATAGCCAGAAGTCGCAACAACGTCGGCCTTACCTGCGATGAGGTCGCGGCCTTCGATGTTACCCATAAAGTTAACCGGGGCGGACTTGAGGAGCTGGTATGTTTCCTGGAGAACCGCCGGGCCCTTGTGTTCTTCTTCGCCCATGTTCAAGAGGCCAACCTTCGGATTTTCGATTCCGAGGTAAGCTTCGGCGAATGCAGAACCTGCAATGGCAAAGTCAACGAGAGTGGAAGCACGTTCATCAACGTTTGCACCGCCATCGACCAACACAATGCGGCGATCCTTTGTCGGAAGTGCAACCCCGATAGGCGGACGGGAGAACTCGTCGCAAGTCTTACCGAGGATCATGAGGCAGCTAGCCATCATAGCGCCAGAGTTACCGGCACTGACAGAAGCGTCCACAAGACCTTTCTTCTGCAAGGCAACGCAAGTCACCAAGCCAGAATGTTGCTTCTTCTTGACCACCATGACAGGATGTTCATCCATAGCCACAGGATCCGGAGCATCAACTACGGAAATCTGATTGCCGGTGTAACCAAGCTTCTCGAGAGAAGCCTTGACCTCGGCCTCCGGTCCGCAGAGAACCACATGAATATTGGGGTTTTTCTTGACTGCGCTAACGGCGCCTTCAATGCAAACACTCGGGGCGTAATCGCCACCCATGGCATCCAGTGCAACTTTGATCACGGATTCCTCCTAGATTAAGCTTCGGCACCCTTCATGTCAACAACTTCCACACCGTTGTAGAAGCCGCAAACCGGGCACACGCGATGCGGACGCTTCACGGAACCGCAATGATCGCAGGTAGCCATAGCCGGCACTTCCATCTTCCAGTGGGTGCGGCGCTTGTCACGACGAGCGGTCGAAGTTTTTCTCTTAGGTACTGCCATTTTTAACTCCTGTTTTCCATTTTGCTCTTAAGAGCTTTGAGTTTTTCCCAGCGTGGGTCGAGCGGCTTTTCAGCATCGGCTCCATCGCCAGCTTGATTGTTTGTTACAAAGATAAAATCTTCGTCAGGATTTTTCACGGGCGCAATGGGTTCCTGTAGGGTCACCAGCTGTCGGACGCACTCGGAAACATCTACGAAGTCCTGTGTCTGCGGAATCGTGTAGGCGAAAACATCATCGTCGTCGTCATGAAGTTCCTGTGCAGCGCATGCTCCGCGTTCCACCTCGACAACAATCTCGGTTTCGAACGGACGGTCAAAAAGATCCAGGCTGCGGACACAAGTGAGTGTTTGCACTCCAGAGATAGTACCGGTCACAAGGCACTTGCCGTTGCCTTCGGGGCTAACCAGCACCTCGGCTACCAGATCGCCCTTGAGGTGCAGTTCGTCGAAGATTTCAGGAGCGTCGGCATGGGACCAGACCACTCGTTGGTCTTCGGAATCAGTAAGTTTTTGTGCGATATTTATTCTCAAAGTGGCACAAATGTAGTAAAATGGGAAAAAGGGGTCAAGTTATTTCGGAATTAGGAGCCGGAATTAAGAGCCGGTTCACTATTCCACGATGGATGATGGCAAAACCTGATTCTTCGGGCGAAAGGAAATTAAAGATATATATTGACAGAAACTAGCAGTGGGAGCAAACGCAGATTTTCTGCAGGGGTATATGGATGTGGTATCAAGGTTTTCTGAAAAAAGCCCTTTTTTCGGCTCTTTTATCGTTCGCAGTCGGCGCTGTGTACGCCGCAAACGGCAGTTCTTCTATATATAAAGATAGAAGCTCGACAAGTTTCACCAAAACCAGCAAAAAGGTCGTTAGATTCCTGACGCCCTGGACAAACACATCCGCCATTCTTTACGTCAATGGCGATTCGGCAGCCGTAATGCACAAGATTGACAATTACTGCGGCTGGTTCGAAGCCAAAGCGGACTATTCCAACAGCGGATTGTCCGTATCGTTCAAGCAAACCATCGGCAACAAGTATTACGGCGCAGAAGGCGTCGTCAACAGCAAAGTCGATATCGGAAGCGAAATTTCGCTCGACAGCGTCGCCGCCCTCGCCGACACCATCTGGGTCCGCAGCTATCAATGGGACGCACCACAGCTCTTTACGCAATACCCCGGCGTTCTTGGCGATTGCCCCACCAAAAAGCTGCCCGTCATGATGTTTGACTGGTACGACGGCAGCTATAAGAATGTAGCCAAATACCACCCCAAAACGCGAAGTGCAGCACTTGGCGGCACAACTGTCCGCGGCGGAACCGGAATCAGCTCCGATTTCGGCGGCGACAACGTTCACTTATGCTGGCCTACCGTACCCGCCGCAGGGCAAAAAGGCGAAGAGTACGAAGGTTTTGACTACAGAACAGAATACGCCCCGAGTATCGGAAAGTCGATTCAGGGCATGGTGGAAAGCACCTTGGGCCCCAACGGAGTCCCCGTTCGCAACGAATCCTTCGATTGGGCAGGAAGCTGCCGCAATGCGGAATATTTAAACCATTGGTTTATCCCCGAAACGCTGGTGGTGAAAAACGGAATATCCTATACCAACGCAGCATGCAGGGATTTGACTCTTATTTTGGACGACGATGGCATTTGGCGAGGCCAGATGGACATGCAGGCCGATAGCTCGACTGGCGAAAAACTGGGCGGAATGTTCTTGTTAGACGACTTCCAATATCTGGACAGCGCAAAGACTATCCCCAACCCGCATTACGATTCAATCCCCAACAATGACGCTGGCGACGGAACATACCATAACTACGGTATATCCATGAAGGTCCAGGCAAAATTTGAATATGTAAGGGGCCAGTATTTTGAATTCTTGGGTGACGACGATGTTTGGGTATTCATCAACAATAAATTAGTGGTTGATATTGGCGGTGTACATGACCGTCGAAACGGTGCCGTAGACTTGGATACCTTAGGGCTTGTTGAAGGCAAAGAATATACATTCCATATTTTCTATACCGAACGCTACAAGTACCAAGGCAACTTCAAAATGCGCACTTCGATGGACTTGAAGACCGAAGCAAGCTTGATCTTGGTTTCGGATATTCGAGATAACATCAAGAATTACGACATTTGGCAAGCGAACAAGAAGGAAGCCCTTTCTTGCGATTTCTCGGCGAACGCGCTGATGGACACCACCGGCGGACATTCGACATATAAACTCTCTGGAGGCTCCCTTGCGGAACCTGAAAATCTCAATATTGGCGTTTGGTACGAAGGCATCAACATTACAAGCGATACGACATTCTCTATCGATTCTGCCGCCATCGCCGAACATTACGCTTTGAGCCCCGGACACTACTTTATCGAAATCACGCTCAAGTCCGACCCCTCGCAGACGCAGAAGGTAGAATTCGTCGTTCCGCCCTATTCCATTCCGAGCATCGCATTTGCCGATTCCAGCTGGAAGATTCTCGGCAACGAAGTTTCGGGCGACACATTGCAAATTGGCAAGTTGGCCTACGAAATATACCCGGTGCATATTTCGTTCCTTGAAGAATGGGCTCAAGTCAACAATTACAACAAGAAAGTCAACTTGACCGTTTCGGATACATTGATTGACATTCTCGATGCAAGCGGCAGCAAGATTTCTACCGTCTCGCTCGATTCCGATGGACACGCCACTTTCTACCTACGCGCCAATGGCGAAGTTTCTAACGCCACGCTCACCGCACAAGGCGCTGCGGCAACTGCATCTCATTGGGTCAATCTCAAATTCGAATTACCTCCGATTCCGCAAGTCGTTGCAGCCAAGATTTTCGACAGAAACGGCGATGGACGAGGCGATAGTCTGCATGTAAAATTCGACAGAGTCGTCGGCGCTGGCAGCACCCTTGACTCCTTGCAATTCAAGTTCGGTGAGAACTTCCCCGTATATGGCGCAAGCCGTATCGTCGTCAACGGCGACGAAGTCATTGTGACGTCCAATGCGAATTGCGCACCGGAAACCGCTTGTGGCTTTGGCAGCAAGCAGTTTACAGGCGGTGAATCCGAAATCTATACAGGTTCCATGACAACATGGTTCACCTATGTCGACTCGGATCGCAAAAGCTACCATTTCCAGATTGCAAACACCCCCGTCGAAGACCACATCGGCCCCATCATTCTTGCTGCCGAAAGCCAGAAGAACAATAGCGGAGGACGCCTGTTAAGCCTCACGTTCAGTGAAGCAATTTCGGACAGCACAAGGGCTTATTATGCCAGCATGTTTGAATTCACATGCAACAGGAATGGTACAAGCACCACTCCGGATAGTCCGATTACGGCTCTTGGGCATGGCAGCACCATGACTCTTGTTTACGCCGCATCCATAAACGACGATGCCATCCCGACGAGCGGCGACCTCATCCGCTTTGCGCCAGAATGGAACCTGACATGTGCCCGCGACTTGTCCAATAACGCCCCGCATTTGAACAACCCCTGGGTTTTCATCACGGGTGAGCAGAGCCTTTCTGTCGAAAGCCCCAACTTGGTGACGATTTCTGCCGAGAACCCCATTATTGCAAATACAAAGACGACCCAGCCAATTTTAATTACGGACAATTCTTTAACGGCTCAACAAATCGGCGATTCGCTTGGCGTACAGGGTAACTTGATTGATTTCGACATCTATAAAGTCATTCAGGAAGAAACCCAAAAGGAAATTTCTGCATTGGACGCCTACTTCGACAAGCTCATTGTCGAAGCCGAAGACGATACGGTCTACAGTACTTCTACAATAAGCGAAGCTGAGGCTTTAAAGCAGCTCTTTGACGACATCGCAAGCGGTATCGTTACAGAATCCTACGGCATTAGCGCAACCGTCATCGAAGCGGTCCAAACAGGAGCGCTGACTTCCGAGAATTACAAGAGCAGCAGCCTCTTGACCGCGCTTGACATTGCCGCCATCGACAACTTGAAGCAGAAAAACATTGACGAAAGCCGTCAAACGAACATGACGATTATCCCTGCTTCGAATGTTACGACGAGCGACATATTCGCCGCAATCATTAGCGGAGCCATCTCGGAAAGCGATCTTTTGAGCGCCGGTATCAGCAAGGATGTCATCAGTGCCATCAAGGACGGAACGATTACGGCCGACAACATCTCTAGCTACAGAACGGCAGAACAAACGCTGATGAGCGCAGACCAGGTCACCCTTGCGTACACGACAAGATATTACAGCCATCTTGGACATTACATTGACAAGTCCTCTGGCACAATATCTTGCAGCACAGCTGAGGTCTACGGTGAAGGTGGCTGCGCCGCCAACAAGGGAAGGCTATTCCTCGCTTGGAACATGCGCAGTAAAAGCGGTAGGCTTGTCGGAACGGGCGTCTATATCGCAAGGCTCCACATCAAGCTCTATGTTGCCGGTCAAAAGAAAATGGACATGACGATGGACAAGTCCTGGGGCGTACGCCGATAAACACTTGAAGTTTTCGCCCCGGTGTCCACAGACAACGCTTTATTTTAACCAATCTTGCTTTTTCCAAAATAGAATGTAATTTAAACACATCGAGGCCTCTGCAGGGGCCTCGAAAAGGTTGTTTATGGGATATTATTTTGGTTTTAAGCGAAATTTCGCGGTTTCGGCGCTCTGTTTATCGTTTTGGTGTATAGAAGCAAGCGCCGAGCCGCTTGCGTTTCCTGAAGCGCTGGGATTTGGCGCAAACGTTACGGGCGGGCGCGCAGGCACCGTTTACCATGTAACAAACTTGAACGATGACGGCGCAGGCTCATTCCGCGATGCGGTTAGCCAAGGGAACCGCATTGTCGTTTTTGATGTAGGCGGCATCATCAATATCAAAACTGCCGTTTCGATCAAGTCGAACATCACTATTGCCGGGCAGACAGCCCCGGGCGAAGGTATCGCCATTCACGGCGGAAAACTTTCGACAGGCAAGCAAAGCAATATCATCATCCGATACTTGCGCATCCGACCTGGAGAAAATACGGCAAGCACCAAAGACGACGCGCTCAACCTCTACGACGCCAAAAACGTCATTGTGGACCATTGCTCGGTAGAACTTGCTCCGTGGAATAACTTCGGAGGCTCTTCGGACAACGCAGATTACCGTGTCACTGGCATCACTGTGCAGAATTCGCTCATTGCAAACCCGATTGGCCAGCAGTTCGGCGCCCACATCGAATCCATTGACGGTACTTGGGCGTGGTACTACAACGCCTTCGTGAATACGCACAACAGAAATCCGCTCGACAAGATTAACGACATTTTCGTCAACAACATCCTTTACAACTTCGAAGCGGGCTACACGACACACACTAGTGCAAAATTCAAGCACGACATCGTGAACAACTACTTTGTCTATGGTCCAGAAGGCAAAAACGAGTGGTTTCAGGTCGATAAAAACCAGAGCATTTACGCAAACGGAAACCTAATCGACAAGAACCGCGACGGAGTGCTCAATGGCGGGCCAACAAGCATTTATTACTACCAGGGACCTGGCGAAGAACTGAAAAATCCGTGGAACGAGCTCACGACAAAGGGCCCGATGATGAGTGCGGCAAGCGCCTGGCGCTACGTGACCTCGCAAAGTGGCGTCCTCCCCTACGACGACATTGATTCGCTTATCTGGCACCAGGTCGGCACGCTCGGCAAGGAAGGCGCGCTCGTAAAATCCGTAGGCGCCATGGGCCTCAAAACAAACAACGGCTGGGGTGAAGTCATCGCCGGGAAAGCCGCCACGGACAGCGACAAAGACGGTATGCCGGACTACTTCGAAGAAGCAATGGGCTATGACACCGCAAAAGACGACGCCATGACCAAGGAAAGCGACGGTTACGTGCGCATTGAAAAATACATCAACTGGCTCGGCGCGATGCACGCACAAGTCGCAGGCAACGGGACGCTCGATTTTGACTTGCGCACGATCACGCGTGGGTTCCAGGAAGTAAAACCGTCTTACACCGTATCGGCTGCAGAAAACGGCTCGGTTGAATTACAGAAAGACGGCTACACCGCAAGATTCACCCCTGACAAAGATTTCAAGGGACTTGCCTCGTTCAAGTACACCGTCAAAGGGAACGACAACACCGAATACACAGGCCGCGTAGAAATACTCGTCGAAAAGTCCGCAAACGCAAGCGAGCCGCCGGAACAGCCGCGAGACTCCAGCGAAACGGCACAAGACTCTAGCAAAACGGCGCAAGAATCCACAACGGCAATTCGAGATGCTTTCCGAGAAGCCCACACATTCCGCAACGAGCCTCAAATGCGCAAGAACACGTTCCATGACCTGAAAGGTCGCCGATTCGAAAAGCAAATTCCGTACAGGGTAATGTTTTAATTCTAATCATTCTCATCGAACCCAAAATCAAAGCACCTCGGGAAATACCGGGGTGCTTTTTTATTGACAAAGTCAATTCTAAGCACTGCGCCTTAGCATGTTAGCATGCGCAAACGAAATTGACACTTTGCGCACCTTTTAAGGCTTCAGCCGCTCATACATGGCATTGATCCATTCAGGGCTACGGGCGATGGATTCAACGCGAACTTCGTCAATCACACCGTTCCAAGTCTCAGTCTCGATTTCATCGCCACCGATGCGGAAGGGGACGTTACGATTCAGCTCGTTCGGCACAAATTCCCCTGCAAATTCAGCTCCATCGGAACCCGCAATTGCTACCGCTTTACCGTTCACATACATGCTCACCATGTGATTCTTGGAAACGAGCACAAGGAAAGCCCACTCCCCGACAGGCACGGATGTCGAATCCCCGAAATACACTGCCCCAGGGTAGTCCGGCATACCCTTCATTACGGCAAACGTTCCGCTATTCACCTCATAATGCCACTGGAATCGCGATGTAGAATCACTCCAATAAGCTCGCTGGCAAAACAACACCTGGTGTTCGCCGTTGGGGCCATTCCACTTGGTCCAAAGCGAAAGTGTAAAGTCGCCGCCCGTTGGATTAAGCGTATCCAAGTCGATAAATTGTCCCGGTTCCAAAAGCACCGCCTTGCCGTTCAAACCATCTACATAGTTTACGTTTTCCGCAACAGAAGAATCATGGTTGAGCACATTGATATCGCGGTTCATGCCGAGATAAACTTCAATTTCCGGGTCGCCATACCCATTCGGGAGATAATAATCATACGGAAGGTAATAATGGAAACTATAGTAATCCGCAATAACAGGCATATCGTTGCTCGTAAGCCATTCCCCATTGACCGAAAGTTCAGGCAACTTAAGCGAATCCTTCGATTCCAGTGCCGTGAATTCGAACTGAGCGATAGCCGAATCATTCTGCATGTACACAAGGTCCATTCTATAGCCCGCCGGAATGGAATCGAACGCAAATGAGCCATCTTCACTAACAGGCGAGCGCAAACGCGTTCCCGGAATACGCACATAACCAGAAGTCGCCCCGGCAATTTTTCCACTTACAGTCTTGCGCGTGCCAATGCAAATCGTATCCAACCTTACGTCAGAGAGTCCATCGCCACGCAAACCGGACAGCCCTTTGGATTCCGCATAGAAACGCGGAGAACCTTTCGCCGAGATCCTTGGAATCGGACCTAGCTTAAAGAACCCTGTAGAATCAGCGACCGATTCAAGCGAATCCACAATTTCTTTCGAATTATCCAAGTAGGCAACGACACGCGCAGCAGGAACAGCACGCCCCTGCAAGTCCTGCACTACACCGGAATACCTCAGCGTATCAGACAAATCCGCAATTGAATTTCCGATATCGGTCACTCCACCGGCCACACCATCGCTATCCGAGCAAGCCAGGAACGACAACGAAAACGCAAGCGACATCACGCACGCAACGCAATTACGCGACAACTTTAGATAAACTTGTCTATTTTTCATTTTCCGCCTCCTTCCCTATTTTCTTGCTCATCGGGAACGCCACAAGCATCATTTCGTAAACGCGTTCCACTTCCGAATCATTTGCCGCACGGGCAATAATTTTCTTGCGGGCTTCTTCCAGCACCTCTACCGCATAATTGTAGGATTTTTCGCTCATCGCAAGAGTCGTGAACGCAGCAAAGCGCTCGTCTTTGGGCATGGATTCCACGGCGCCCATCGCATGCTGCATATATTCATGACGGATGCGTCGCAAAGCCATTGGCGGAATTTCCGAAGCATCGAGCATTTGCGATGTTTCAACATAACGCCCACCCTCTTTTTTCAGGAGCCCCCATTCCAGCAGCTTTTTCACCGCATCGCGTGCCTCGTCCGTCGTTATCTGCGGCACAACCGAACGCGCCAACACACGGTAGTCCCCATCCCAATCCGACGATACCGCCAATTCGCGCACAATCGGGTAATACCACTTTTCAAAATACCCCTGTTCACGCGTCGTGACATGCGTAAATTCTATCTGCTTGCGAATTTGGACAATCTGATTCCAAGCATTTTCGCGCTCATCAACTTGTTGAGCCTGGTTGTACTGCACCAGCACCTCGAAATACGTCTTTTGCAACGGTTCAAATTCCATCGCCTTTGAAATTTTCTCGATGGATTTCGGAGTCAAATTGAAACGGCCACGGATAACATTCAGACAATAAGAAGAGCTACTGAATCCCGCTTTTGCCGCAAAAAATCGATGCGAAAACACCGACCGCATTTTCTTCTGTTCCTCAAAATAGTCTTGCAGGAACTTGCGGAAGTCGTCATAGTCAAACAGATGTTCAAGCGCAATGCACATGGTTTTAAACTAGAAAATTTTTACACAAAAATCAATAAAATACACAAAATTAAAGTTAAATCAATATATTTCATTAATTATTCTTACACATTTACACACTTCTAACACAGAAAATCATTCCATTTTTCTTAAAAACTTGCACTAGGGCACACCAAAAATTATTTCTCTAAATAGCATAAAAATGGAGTGTGTTATGCAAAAAAGTTGTTTGGGATGGATTCCGGGCGCCGTTTTGTCGGCTGCCCTAGGTGTTCACGTATATGCGGCGTCGGGTGATGCTTACACATGGCCCGGCTATCGCAGCGACCTAGATTACGATACGAAATCGAATCTGGGCGATATCCAGCCGCCGACCAAGTTCAATAACAATTGTTCGGGCGTTACCGGAAAGAAGGCCGGTAAGTGGTGGGCGTTTTATTGGGGCAAGGATCGCGACAGCCGCATTACCGACGTGACGATTGATTCGATTCTTAAGAAGTACGATACCGATTTCGAGTATCTGTACAATGAGATGGGATGGGCGCCGGATGCCCAGGCGCAAGAAGGCCAGTACAGCGCAGTTTATTACTACGGCTCGGGTACGTGTGCCGGTGGCGCAAAGACGGATACTACGGGCGGTTGGCAAACATGGGTAGCAGGCTACACGGCCGTGGCCGCTTCGTTCTATCCGCTGTATAGCTTCAATACGAGTTGCCCTTACCGTGATCGCGTGGCGCAGATGGATGCGATGATTCATGAGGGAATTCACTCGATGACGAATGGTTACCCCGGCGCAAAGGATGCGCACTGGTTCCAGGAAGCGGGTAACACCTGGATTCAGCAAGATATGTTCAGCCACCGCGATGGTGTATACAGCGGTATGGGATTCTTGAACGCGGCAACGGTTATTGCGCCGTTTATGCCTATTGAAACCTATTCGGGCTGGCTGATTGACGGTACTTTCGGTGGCCCTGGTGGCGGCGCCGATGGCGGTGGCGTAACCGGCAAGAATCAGCGTTACCTGCTGGGCGGCTCGCAGTACAGCAACATCTTCCCGACTTTTATCGGCACGTGGATTGGAACGGGTGCTGTGCGCTGGATTTACGGAAACGCTTACGGCAAGACCAAATACCTGCTCGAGACCTACGGCCTCGACAAGGGCCTTGGCGATGCGGGCGTGCGCAGGCTCATTACCGAATTCCGCGCAAGGCTTGCGATGCTTGACATGAAAAAATGGTCCGGCGAAATCAAGAATTTGCTGAACCAGCATTTTGGAAGCGACACCTACTGGGAACAGGACATGTGGGACAATAACAGGAAAAGCTACACCTGGACCATGACGCCCTACCAGACGGTGACGGAAAGCAACGGCTACCTTGTTCCGAATCAGGAAACGACTCCGGGATGGTCGGGCTCGAATGTGGTGCCGCTGAAGGTGCAAAGCGGCGCTAAAGAAGTGACGGTGAGTTTCTACCCGAACGGCGCGAATTCCAACAACAAGAATATGAACTTCTTGCTGTGCTACCGTGCAACCGACGGAACGCCTGTATACAGCGAACCCATTACGGGCGAAGGTTCCGCGACGCTTCGCCTGGACAAGACGCCTTCTTCGACGAACGGCACGCCGATGGTCTTTGCGGTGATCGTGAATACCGATTACCAGTACACTGGCAACACGGGAATTCGCAAGTTGCATTACGATTATAAGTTGAAGCCCGAAGCAGGCGTAAGCGGCGCAGGGGCGGCAAACGTCAAGTATTACAACGACTTCAAGCTTGATTACAAGTGGCCCGAAATCGGAGACGCACCGACAAGTTCGAGCAGCAGCATTACGCAAAATTCGAGCAGTTCCGTATCGCCGGAATCTTCGAGCAGCAGCGAGATGCACGCGAGCTCTAGCAGTGAAAAGCCCGCGAGCTCCAGCAGTTCCGCAAAAATCGTCACGGACGGCGCAACCACATACAACATCACAGCGACACTCCCGATTGACGACAACTATGCGACGGTTTCTGCAAAATTTGATATCAGCGAGGTTGCGAAGAAACTCGGACTCACCATAGCAACGCTCACACAGGCACAATTCTTCGCACTAGAAAGCGATGGAAACATCGTCACCAACAGCACCGCAAAAGAACCTGGTCACTGGTTTAGCAAAGATGGCAAAGTCGTTGAATGGGGCGAAACCGCCTATGTATTCAGCGAAGCTGATTTGGCAAACGGGACTTTCGCGATAGGCCACTACCCCAACCGAGTCAGCAATGGTGACAAATTTAACTTTACGCAGGGACTCACTTACAACGGGAAAACGGTTCTTTTCAAAGTCACGATCAGCATTACCAACGGATTAGGCAGTGACGAAAGCGGAAAGACCACAGCTCTGATGTATGGGCTCGACAAAGTTTCAACGCACATGGACATCGCCCTCCGTAATGGGAATCTCGAAATCTGTTACTCGCTCCCACAGCGAGACAATGTGAAGATAAGCCTATTCAATGGATTCGGAGCATTACTTGCACAAGAAATCACGGGAATGCAAAACGCAGGCTTGCACAAGCGTTCGCTCAACATGAGCCAAATACCGCGCGGCACCTACATCGTAAAAATCACAACGGGCAGCTACCGCGAAGCAAGACCGATTAACATCACAAGATAAACAAGCAAAAGCACAGCACCTCGGCGAAAGCGCCGGGGTGCTTTTTACGTAGTTGTCCGCAGACAACGAGAAATCGGGCTCATTAGGCACACAACCAATATCCAGGTTTATATTAATCTTGCCGGATTATTGTTGTTTGGTTTTTCGGCTAAAAAAGGGATAGGATATGAACAAAATTTGGTGTTTGGGATTGTCCCTAGCGCTTGGGCTAGGGAGTGCGCAGGCTGCGCGACAGATGGAATGGCTGAATCGCGGCTTGGTCGCTGTCAAGACGACTAACGGAGTTTTCCTCAGTTGGCGAGTTCTCGGAACAGACGGCAATACGACCGGTTTTAACCTGTACCGCGATGGCGAGAAAATCGCTAGTTTTACGGGTTCACAGGCAAGCAACTACACAGATACAAAAGGAACAGCATCGAGCAAATACTCAGTGAAGGCTGTTGTCGGCGGCAAGGAAATGGCGGCGGATGCAGCAGTTTCTGTTTGGAGTAATCAATATCTGACCGTAAATCTTGACCGTCCGAATGGTGGGAGCGATTACACCTACAGCCCGAACGATATCGCGGTAGGCGATGTAGACGGCGATGGAGAATTTGAGCTGATTCTCAAGTGGGATCCGAGCAATTCTAAAGACAATTCGCAGAAGGGCAAAACCGGCAACGTCATCATCGATTGCTACAAAATGAATGGCAAAAAGTTGTGGCGCGTTGACCTCGGCGTAAATATTCGCGCAGGGGCGCATTACACGCAGATGCTCGTGGGCGACTATGATGGCGACGGCAAGGCAGAATTTGCCGTAAAAACAGCGCCCGGAACAAAGGACGGTAGCGGCAATTACCTGTCACTCGGTTCTGCAAAAGGCGCCGACCACAGCAAGGACTACAGGAACTCGAACGGCTACATTCTTTCGGGACCTGAATGGCTCACGATTTTCAACGGCGAAACCGGCAAGGAAATGGCGACGGTCGATTACAACCCCGGCCGTGGCACCGTCAAAAGCTGGGGCGATAGCTACGGCAACCGCGTGGATCGATTCCTCGCAACAAACGCCTACCTCGACGGCAAAAAGCCAAGCATGGTTTTCCAGCGTGGCTACTACACCCGAATGGCAATTACCGCCTACGATTGGGATGGCAAAACGCTTTCACAACGCTGGTATTACAACGCAGCAACAAGCGGACAGGAATGTTACGGGCAAGGCAATCACAACATTTCCGCAGGCGACGTGGATGGCGACGGTTTCGATGAAATCATTGAAGGAAGTTGCGCCATTGACCACAACGGGAAATTCATGTACCGCACAGGCAAGGGCCACGGCGATGCCATGCACTTGAGCGATCTCGACCCCGACAACCCCGGTCTTGAAGTTTGGCAAGTTCACGAAGAAAAGCCCTACGGCTACGATTTGCACGATGCCCGTACCGGCAAGCTACTTTTTAACGAAACGAGTTCGGGCGATAACGGGCGCGGTGTCGCAGGCGATGTGGATTCGCTAAACCGTGGACACGAACTTTGGTCTGCCGCTAATTGGAACACCTATACCGTAAAAGGAAAAATTTGGAAAGCAGACAAGCGCCCCGCTTATAACTTCCGTATTTATTGGGATGGCGACTTGCTTGATGAACTGTTGGACAATACAACCATCAGCAAGTGGGACCATGCCAAGCAACAGAGCAATACGCTTTTTCAGATGCAGGGCAACAGCTGCAACACCACCAAGGCAACGCCGAACTTTAGCGGTGATATTTTAGGCGACTGGCGCGAAGAAGTCATTTTGCATGATGGAGCTTCCAAGCTCTACATCTACACGACCACCATTCCGACGGAACACCGTATGTACACGCTTGCGCACGACCCGATTTACCGTCTCGGCATGAGCTGGCAAAACACCGCCTACAATCAACCTCCGCATTTAGGATTTTGGTTATACGGCAATAAGGACAAGTTCCCGACGCCTGACATTACGCTCGTCGGCGATCATACACCGAAACCCGCCGCGATTATCAAGCAGGGCGCAGGATCCAGCAGTCAAACTATCGCACTCGGTGATTCGATTGTCCCGTTCACTTTTGCAATCCAGAATGCCGATGGTGCAACAGTCGAAAACCTCCCTGCAGGCGTAACAGCCAAATGGAATGCACAGACAAATTCCCTATACTTCAGCGGAACGCCTGCCGTTAGCGGAGAGTTCACCTACACGATTACGACTAAGGGTGGCGATGCGGAATTTGGCGAAGCAACCCGCAGCGGGAAATTTACAATTACCGACACAAATGCCCCTATTATTCCTGCGGATAGTACAAATGGCATAGCGGATTCCACGACAACATCGCTAAAGTCCCATGTGCAAAGAATGCTGATGAATGGTTCCGGGCGAATTTATGATTTGCGAGGACGTCTTGTGAAACAACGTAAACATAGAGGTGTTTACTTGACGCGATAAAAGGAGTTTATTATGGGATGTTTTGGACTAAAAATGTTGACTAGCGCGCTCGCCGTTTGGCTCGCAGGGGCATCGCATGCCTTCGCGGGTTCGCCAATCGTCAAAGTTGATTTCGACATGAGCGGGCGCAATTCGAGCGAAGTAACCGAGCCGAATTATGTGCCGTGGGTAGTTTCGGGAGTCACATCTAAAGACACGACTCTTTCAGGCGTGAAAGTAAATATCTCGGGTAGCGGTAACCTCAAGGCCAACTGGTACAAGGCCGGGGTGCAGTCCCCGAGCTATGCGCGCCTTGTGTGCGACGGCGTGATGGTCGAAGGCGGCGGAAACATTACTCTCACGTTCTCAAATCTTGCAGCAGGGACGCACAGCCTCCTTTTGTACCTGAACAACGTCGATGGCGTTGTGGCAAGCAACAGCATTGATGTCTATGTGAACAATTTGAAGCAAGCCTCGGTCAAACCAACAAATCGCGCACTTTCGACATCCGATGCAGCGATTACTTACGTGACTTTTAATGTGGGCGGGACGGGCGCCTCGACTGCGATAAAGCTAAACACAGGTACGATTACCCTAAACGGTTTTGAACTGAATGTTCCCAATGTGGCAGCACAGGCAACAAGTCCTTCTCCGACGGATTTGGATTACCACGCACCACATGAAAACGGGGCGCTGACGCTTTCGTGGACGGCGGCGAAATCCGCAAAAAAACATCAGGTTTATTTTGGTACGGATTCTGCAACGGTTTTAAAGGCGACTGCCTCGACAGCCGACGTTTACAAAGGCGAGCAGACGGCAGCGACATACAAAGTTTCGGACACAAATCCATTGCAGACCTACTATTGGCGCGTGGATGAAGTTGATGCGAACGGAACGGTTACGGCAGGGAATGTCTGGTCATTCAAACCAGGGCGTTTAGCGTTTGAAGGAGCCGAGGGCTATGGTCGTAACGCGATCGGTGGCCGTGGCGGAAAAGTCGTGTACGTAACAAATCTGAACGACGATGGCGCCGGCAGTTTGCGCGAAGCGTGTACAGCAGATATCGGTCCACGAACCATCATGTTCAAAGTCGCAGGCGTAATACAACTTAAAAGTCGCCTAGTGTGCAATCAAGATTATGTAACGATTGCTGGGCAAACTGCACCCGGCAAGGGAATTACGATTAAAAGCGCTCCCATCGGCTTTACGGGCAAGGATATGGTTATCCGTTTTATGCGTGTGCGCTTAGGCTACGGCACAACTTACGATGGCATGGGCCTTACAGGCGGAGACCACAGCATTCTTGATCACGCAAGTATCAGCTGGACAATTGACGAAGCGTTCAGCAGTCGCGGCGGCAAAAACCTGACGCTACAGCGCACTTTGATTTCGGAAGCCCTGGATGTCGCAGACCATCAAAATTATGCAGCAGGAACAGGACATGGATACGCAGCAACAATCGGCGGCGACATCGGGAGTTTCCACCACAACTTGCTGGCGCACAACGCAGGGCGCAACTGGAGTCTTGGCGGTGGGCTAGACGGTAACGGCTATTACGCGGGTCGCCTAGACATTTTCAACAACGTGGTCTATAACTGGAAAAGCCGCGTGACCGATGGCGGAGCGCACGAAGTAAACTTCGTCGGCAATTACTACAAGGAAGGCGCAGGCACAACTCTTCACGGCTATACGTTGCGCGCCCAATTTGAAGGAACTGGCAAAGGTTCGCAAGCTTACTATTACCACAACAACATTTTGCAAGCCGCAAACGGTTCATTCACTTGCAATGGGAACAACGACAACTGCGGACGCGAATACACACTGAGCGGCGGGCAAGTTCTCGATTGGGAACCATGGAATAGCAAACCTTTCTTTGATTCTTACGCCACAGTGCAGAGCGCATCGGCAGCATACAAGGACGTGCTGAGCGATGTAGGCCAAACAATGCCTATTCTCGACAATCATGACCAACGCATGATTCGGGAAACAAAAAACGGGACTTACAGCGTCGTGGGTTCAGTCGGCAAAACCAAGGGAATCCCTGACCGCGAAACGGACGCCGTTGACACAGCGAATATCAAGGGCTGGGAACCGTATCCGAGCACAAGCTGGGCAAACGATTACGACTCCGATCTCGATGGTCTCCCGGACTGGTGGGAAAATATGTACGGTTACAATCCGAAATCCAAGAGCGGTGACTTTAGCGATGCAAACAAAGACCGATTGGGTGACGGCTGGACTGAACTCGAACGTTATCTCGAATGGATGGCTCGCGCCCACTATACTTTTGCGAAGGGCGAAACACAGGTCATTGACCTTGCTCAATTTACCAAGGGTTACGACAACGGCACCTACACGGTTTCCGCCCCTACAGGCGTGACTGCAACCGTGAACGGCTCCAAGATAACTGTAAAACTTGCTGATAACTTCGGTGGCGTGGGCTACATCAAATTTACGCTCAAGGACAATGCGGGCGATACCTTTAGCCGCTACATCGGCGTGACACAACAGCTCGCAATATCAACTATTGTTGCAGGAGACTCCACAGAAGTAGGCGATTCTACAACTACCGCAATTATGAATCGCCGAGCGGCAAACCGCAATGATTTACGTCTGTTCCCTCGCAAGCAAGGTTTCCACGACTTGAAAGGCCGCCGTTTCGAAAAGCAAATTCCATACAGAGTAATGTTTTAAATATTCTCATCAACCTAACCAAAACACCTCGGCGAACGCCGAGGTGTTTCGTTGTAGGATTTGATAGAGAGAAAAATTACTTTCCGCCAACAGGGAACAGCGCAAATTGCAACTGAAAAACTTTATCTGAATTCTTATCTTCTTCGGCGATGAGCGCAATTTCCTTGCGGAAGGCGTTGATGCGCTCCACGATGCGCTCGTAGCCTTCTTGGCTGATGCCAAGCGTAAGCCCAGAAACGTGACGCGAGCCCGGCGGGTCGCGATCAATAGAATCCGCAGCAAGCTTTAAACAATGCTGGTGGAAACCGCGCAGCGCAAGTTTTGACGTGCGGTCCCCCGTGCTAATCGCGCTCTCGGTGAGCACGTATTTGCCGTCGTCCCCTTTCTTGATAAGTTCGCAATCTTCCAGCAACTTCACCGATTTTTTTGCCTCGTCCGCAGTCACATGCGGGTGGACCATTTTCGCAAGCGCTTCGTAATCGCCGTCAAAACCGAACATGCCGATAAGGCTGCGGATAATCAGGTGCCGCCAATGCGAATACACCATGTACTGCGCATGCCCGAGAATATGCTGTTTCTCGGAAAAGCGCACGACCTTGAGCGCCGCCTGCATTTCTTCAAACGCAGCATTGCGCTCGTCCATCGTTTCCGCCTGATTGAACTTCACAAGCCCAATAAAAAACTCGGTCTCGTGCTTGCCCAGGCGCAGGCCAGAAGCCACTTTCGGGATGCTCGCGCTCGAAAGATTCTTGTCACCGTTCATCACGCGACTGATGAAATCTTTGGCCTTGAACCCGATTTTATCCGAGAAAACGCGGAGCGAAAAAGCAGGGTTCGCCTCCTTCTTTGCGCTATAATAATCCTTCAAAAACTCCCGGTAGTCCAGGTATTCGAAGATTTTTTTCCCTAGTTTCTTTTCGCCCATGCCATAAATGTAAGAAAATTATGTTTTGCGGAGTATAAAAAAGCGACTTTAGCGTTGTCCAGAAACAACGAGAAATCAGCTTTCACGAGAAAAGCGCTTTGAAGTGCGCGCCGCAAGATATAGATTATGGGTATGGGGGAATAATCCCCCTAATTGCAGCCCGCTTCGCGGTCTTCCATTACCCCCAATGCGGGCTTCAGACGCCAGCCCGCAACGCCTGGCTTAATTGCTATAAAGGGATGGAACAAGCCAAAAGTTGGGTAATCGCAAAAAAGTGAGGAACAATGGGTATGAAAGGTTTTGGTCAAATAGCGCTTGCAAGCGTTGTCTCAATTTTCGGAATTTCCGCAGTACACGCGGCAGATGCGGCTGCAAAAATTCAAGCCTCTGAAGTCGTTACGCTCCCGTCCGACGCCGCTTACGGCGGTGGCGACAAAGTCGGTTCACAGCTGATTGCCGCCACGTACAACGCCGGGAAAGGCCCAGGCATTTGGATTGTCGCCGATGGCGGTTACAGGCTCTACCACAACGGTTCTCTCCTCGTCGAAGACAATCAGGCAGGCCGAGTACGCTTTATCCCGATGACATTCCTGCCCGGCGAAAACGCCATTTCTGTCGTAGGAGTAAATGGCAAAGGCGCTCCGGGCGTTCTCGTGCAAATCGACGACCTCGACAAATCTTACTATTCCGGCAGTGGCTGGAAGTCAAAGCCCGTTGTCAGCAACAACTCCTGGAAAAACAAGGGCCGCGACCTCTCGCAATGGGGAGGTGCCACAACGCTTTCTTACGCAAACAACAAGCTCCCGAGTGGCGGTGCGCTCGAAAATTTCGCAGCAAACACACAAGCGAAATGGATTTGGACAAGCGATGAATCTGACCCAACCGCAGTTTTACTTTTCACTTTCAACGTGAAAGCCGAGGGCTTCGGTGTCACCACAACGGGTGGCGACGCAGGCAAAGTCGTCATTGCAAGCGATTCCGCAAGCATCCGCAAATACTTGCAGAGCAACGATGCGGTCACGATTCTCGTACCCGAAGGCACTTACGACTTTAGGCAAATGCGCAATGCGGTGACCGAGGCGAACAAGCAAGGGCGTACTTGGTGCCGCACGACTTGTGGCGAGACGAACCGCGTGACAGGCAAGACGAACAAGTTCTACCGCATCGCCTTCGAGAAAAATAGCTGCGCGAGCCTCGGTGAATCCGGACTCGAAATCGTGAAGGAATCGGACAATCTACAGGCGTGGAGCAACTGGATTACCACCAAGCCGAACAAGAGTCTCGTGGGCATGGGCCGTGGCGCAAATCTCCGCGGAGCATCCATCGCCGTGCGCAGTAACGAAGGTTCTGGGAACCACATCTACCGCAACCTCGCGATTTACGATGTGAACCCGCACTTGATCGAAGGCGGCGACGGCCTTGAAACCGTAGGCACCGCCAGCAAGCACGTAGACAAATTCTGGGCCGACCATATCAGCTACAAATGGATTTCCGATGGCATGGATATGGAATTTGTTGACAACGCCACTATCAGTTATCTCGATTTTGACGGAGCCAACGAATACAACTGCTGGGGTACCGACCCTTACATGGCTCTCGTTGAAGACGCCCATTTAACTTACGCCAACAACTACTGGCACAACACTTACGGTCGCGTCCCGAAAGTCACCGGTGAAAACAACGGCTCGCAAGTTCATTTGTACAACCAGTACGTCGATTACAACCGCTTCTTTATCGCAGGCGCAAACGGTCACAGCGCAAACGCCAAGGCTTACGTGCGCTACGAAAACAGCTACATCAGCGATGGTCAAGGCTACCTCGCCGAATGGGGCGATAACGGCTACGTTTACTTTAGCGGAGTTACGTTCGGGAACGGCACCAAGCAACAGCACCGCTACAACGGCACCGTGAAAAGCGGAGTCCCGCAAGCCGAAACATTCAACCCAAGCTACAGTTTTGAAAAGCGCAATGTCGCAGACCTCCCGAAAGAAATTCCGAACCTCTCGGGCGTCGGCGGACGCTACGGCAAAATGCCCGAATACAACCAGGGCTTCGGTCAAAGCAACAAGGCCGCAAGCGTAACGCTCACCGCTCCCGCCGCAGGCTCAAAAATTTCTGCAAGCGCAGACGTAACCTTAAAAGCCGACGCCAAGGATAACGACGGCTCCGTGAAAAGCGTAGCATTCTACGTCGGCAACACGCTCGTCGGGACAGCAACCGCTACGCCGTACCAGGTCACCGCCAAGAATCTCGCCGCAGGCACACATTCCGCAGTCGCCGTCGTGACGGACAATTCCGGACTCACGTGGATGTCTGAATACGTGACGTTCACCGTCGAAGGCGTGGCAGAATCTAGTTCCAGCGCGGCTCCCGCAAGCAGCTCAGCGGTCGCGGAATCTAGCTCTAGCGAAGTTTCTTCATCGAGCGTCGCGGAATCCAGCAGTTCAGCAATCACAGCAGAATCGAGCAGCGGAACCATCGGCATCGCCTCCCCCATGCAGCGCGCGACCGAAGCCGAAGCAGGTTTCTACCGCATCTTTGACATTCAGGGACGCCCGCTGTACTCCGGCAACCGCAAGCCCGCCAAGATGCCCGTTGCGCACGTCATCGTGATTGAATACTCCAAAACAGGCAAAACATTACGCCACTATATCCAATAACGATTACTATAGCGATTAATAGCCCTCCCGCTTTTAGCAAATCTTATATATATTGGTATCAATGAAGTTCTGCAAAAACATATTGGCTGTTTCAATTGCGTCCACCGCAATTTTTGGAGGTTGCTCCTCCGACAGCCATATTGCAGGCAACAGCGCCGAGACGGGTTCTCCGGAACTCGCCGGTATTTTCCTTTTGGATAACGGCAATCCCGCCGCATTCGCACGCGTGCATTGCGTCCCTAGCGACTTTGACGCAGCCTCAGGCGAGCTCCCCGCCGCCTACTCCACGGAAACAGATTCCACAGGCTACTACAGCCTCGATTCCATCCCTGCAGGCACTTACGCCGTCGAAGCATTCCACGAAGAATCCGGCAAACGGTTCCTCGTACAGAACGTAAACGTCACCGAAGACGATTCCATCGCCGTTAGCGATACGCTCCGCGCTCCAGGCTCTGTCGAAATCGCGTTCAACAGCCTCATTGAAGACGGCACGTCCGCCATGGTCACAATCCCCGGAACGACCATCTTACGCAAAGTGATCGTTCACGCGCAAAAGGCCATTATCGACAGCTTGCCCACCGACACGCTCGGCCTCAGAATTTATATAGAAAACGACACGTTGGATTACGGGGATGTCTTCGTCAAATCAGACACGACCGTCCAGACGCTCATCAACTATCCCCATATCGAATACACGTTCGTCGCCCCGCTTGCACTCCCCGAAGGCGAAGACACGCTCTCGTCTTTTGTGAGCGACATTCCGCTTGCGCTCCGCCTGACCGCAGAAAACAGCGACATCGATACACTCGCTCGCTTGCAAGGGCGCTGGGAAGTTGTACGCATTTCAAAAGACGGCAAACGCAGCAAAAAGCTCCCGATTGTGAATTCAGTCTTTGACGCAAAAGAAGCTATTTTCTGGGTAAGCGTGGATTCATTAAACGTCTCTGACTCGCTAGAGCTTTCGTTCAACAACGCGCTTGAATCGGGTTACGCTCACGACGTATTCCCGACTAACCGCAGCTATTCGCTCGTGTACCATTTCGATAGCGAAACCGACATCAAGGACGATGCAGAAAAAGGCTATTTCGACGGATCACTAACCGCCGCAGAAATGGGAACCGAAACGGTCACAAGCCGCAACGCAGACGGTGTACTCGGCACATCCATTACGCTAGACGCAACAACTTCAATCATCGCGACAAACTCCGCGAAGGCAGACTCCACTCGCAAGGTTAATTTGTCCTTTGATGGTAAGCAATTCTGTTTCTCACTGTGGGTCAATCTTGAATCGCTAAAGCAACAGACCATCTTTGAAAAAGCTGATGAATACGCACTCCGCTACGATCCAGACCTTGGCTTTGTCGTAGAGTTCTACACCACGGACACAGCAAGTTACAAACAAACATGGGCATCCGGTACAAAAGGAATCGAAGCTGGCAAATGGATTTTCATCGCATTCAGCAAGCATTCCATACCACAAACAAATTACTTTATCAATGGCGTTAAAATCGAAGCCGAAGAAACCCGCAGCGATTGGGATGGCAACCGAGAATTTGCAGACTTTAAAATCGGCGGATTCACTGGGAAAATAGACGAGCTCATGCTCGGTAGCGCATTCCGTGACGATTCCTGGACTCGCCTCACCTACCTCAATCAAAAGCCCGAAAATTCCTGGCCAAAACTTTCCGCGAGAAAGTAAGCTAGCATTTCACCGCACTTAGCGGATTCATTTTTTTGAGCAAAGACCTCTTGCCAATCGACTTTTGCAAGTTTATATTTCAGATGCTCAAATGAGCAAAAAAATCAAAATTTTTCGCAGTTTCACGCTTGTCTGCGAAAAGGAGTCAAAATGCCAGAATTATGCCGTTTTTTAGGTATCATCATACAAATGTACTTCAACGACCACATGCCTCCACACTTCCATGCAATATACAACGACTTGGAAGGAATCTTCGAATTATCTACATTTCAAATGCTAGAAGGCAATCTTCCAGCAAGGGTCAAAGGTCTCGTTATTGAGTGGGCGACACTCCATAAGCAGGAATTGATTGACAACTGGAATTCGTTAACAAAAACGGGGATGTATAAAAAAATAGCTCCGTTGGTTTAAACAATGCTGCATGTGATAGACGCAAAATATATTGACAATTACAAGATATCCATCACATTCAATGACGGATATCATTTTGTTGCAGATTTTGAGAAAGTCATCAAATCAGACCATCGAGCAATAGTGAAGCAACTCGCAGACCTAAACGTGTTCAAGGATTTCTGCTTGCAAGCCCACACAATTACGTGGTCAAATGGTGTAGATTTTGCGCCAGAGTTTATCAAGAGCTTGCACTAGTCACTGCCCACGCGTTCAGCACTTCGTTACTTACTATTATATTATATACGCAAAAATGCCCCGCGATTTTAAGAGTGCGTTTTAAACTTTCAAAAAAACCTTATTACATTTTGCCGAAGAACAATGTTCCTTACGGTTTTGACATACATAGCCATCGGGCTTTTGGCAATACTCGCCATCTTCTATCTCGGGTTAGAAGTGCGGTTCTACCGTGCGCTCGGGCGAGTGCGCGAAGGCTTTGCCGATCCGGAACCGCTCCCGAAGGTGAGCATCCTGATTGCAGCGCGTAACGAATCCGAAGGCATCCGCGAAACGCTCGATTCCGTCCTCTCGCAAGATTACGAGGGCGAATGGGAGGTCTGGGTAGCCGATGACCGCTCCACGGACGACACCCCGAAGATTCTCGCGGAATACGAAGCAAAGTTTGAACGCCTCCATGTGCTCACGATTGATTCCATCCCCGAAGGCGTGAGCCCTAAAAAGCAGGCTCTTTCGAAGCTCATTGACGCCTGCAACGGTGAAATTCTCTGCCTCACAGACGCCGACTGCATCGTGCAGCCGTCCTGGATCAAGTTCCTCGTCAAGGAATTTGAACCGGGGATTGAACTTGTCGCCGGGCATTCGTACATCCCAACAGACAAGAGTTCGCCGTTCATCATCTGCATGCAGGCGGTCGAAACGCTGATTTACCGCATCGCAGGCACAGCTGGCCTCGCCATGCACCTCCCGCTCACAAGCACGGGCAACAACCTCGCCTACCGCAAGAGCTTCTTCCAGAGCGTGAACGGCTTTACGGGCGTCATCAAGATCCAAAGCGGAGACGATGACCTCCTGATGCAAAAACTGGCAGCCGACCGCCCATGGGCAATGCGCTACTGCATCACGCCCGCCACGTTCGTCACCACAAGCGGCAAGGAAACACTCAAGGCCCTCTGGGAACAGCGCAAGCGCTGGGCATCAAAGACCATCTACTACACTCCCAAAATCGTCTTTGTGCTCTCGATGGTATTCCTGTTTCTTACCATGCTCTGCATCACCGCAGCATTCTCGATTTTCAGTTTCAAAATTTTCGTCGCCACATTGATAGCGTTCTTGTGCAAGAGCGTAGGCGACATGGTTCTCATTATTCGCGGGCTCAAAATATTCAAGCAGGAACAC
The DNA here is from genome assembly GCF_002210405.1 of Fibrobacter sp. UWB3. Classification (NCBI taxonomy): domain Bacteria; kingdom Pseudomonadati; phylum Fibrobacterota; class Fibrobacteria; order Fibrobacterales; family Fibrobacteraceae; genus Fibrobacter; species Fibrobacter sp. UWB3. The sequence continues at coordinate 72,116 of NZ_MWQJ01000007.1, read as the reverse complement.
CTCCTCAAGTGGTGCATCCCGGTTGAGTTCATCCACGCCCCCTTTACCGTACTGGCCGTACTGTTCGGACTGTTCGGACGTTTTAAGTGGAAATAAAAATGGCAACGACTAAAACTACAACTAAGGCGACAACAAAAACCACTACAAAGAAGACCGCCACCAAAACGGCAAAAGCGGCCGTCGAAGGTAAGACGCTCATCATCGCGGAAAAACCCAGCGTGGCAGCCGACCTCGTCAAAGTGCTCGGTGCAAAGTCCTTCAAGAAAGAAACCGCCTATTACGAAAGCGACACGACCATCGTAAGCCATGCGATCGGTCACCTCGTTGGTATCGCCGACCCGAAAGATATCGACGAACGCTACAAGGCATGGGACATGAAAACGCTCCCCATGCTCCCCGAAAAGTTCCCGCTCGTCGCCCTCCCGACCACTAAAGCCCATCTCTCCGCCCTCGGCAAGCTCATCAAGCGCAAGGACGTGACGACGATTATAAACGCATGCGATGCGGGCCGCGAAGGTGAACTGATTTTCTATTACATCGTGGACTACATCCTCAAGGGGAACTTCAAGGGCAAGACGTTCAAGAGACTTTGGATGCAGAGTATGACGCCTGCCGCCATCAAGGACGCCTTTGAACACCTCCGTACCGAAGAAGACATGGTGAACTTGAGGAACGCCGCCCTCTGCCGTAGCGAAGCCGACTGGCTCGTAGGCATGAACGGCAGCCGTGGCCTCACCGCCTACAACAGTTCTATGGGCGGGTTCCAGATTACACCGTGCGGACGTGTGCAGACCCCGACGCTTGCCATTATCGTGAAGCGCGAAGAAGAACGCAACCGTTTTGTACCGCAAAAGTTCTGGACCATCGAAGCCTCGTTCGACAACTCCGGAGCCGGTTACCAAGGCAAGTGGTTCACCGTCGATAAAGAAAACAACAAGGACCGCGTCAAGCAGATTTTTGACGAAGCTCGTGCTCAGGAAATTCTCGCCAAGTGCAAGGGGAAGACAGGCTCTATCGAAGAGACCACGGCCCCAAGCCAGCAAAAATGCGGCCAGCTCTATGACCTCACCACGCTCCAGCGCGAAGCGAACAACCGCTTTGGATTCAGCGCCAAGACAACGCTTTCCATCGCCCAGTCGCTTTACGAACATTACAAGGCAACCACGTACCCGCGTACCGATAGCCGTTGCTTGCCCGAAGACTACGTGGCTCCAGTAAAGGCAACACTCGGCAAGATTGAAGGTCCACTCGCCAAGTTCGCCCAAGAAGCTTTGGACAAGAACTACGTGAAGCGCACGCCCAAGGTCTTTGACAACTCGAAGATTTCGGACCACTTCGCCATCATCCCGACAGGCGTCGTGCCGAAGGGCCTCTCCGAAGCCGAAGAAAAAATCTACACGATGATTTGCCAGCGCTTTATCGCGGTGTTCTTCCCGCCAGCGCAGTACTTGAACACGACCCGAATCACGACAGTCGAAAACGAGACCTTCATCACCGAAGGCAAGATTCTCGTGGACCCGGGCTTCAAGGCTATTTACGGCAAGGAATCCGACGAAGAATCGAACATTCCGAAGCTGAACGGCAACACCGCCAAGACGCTTGCAATTGAATCGAAGGAAGACTTTACCAAGCCGCCAGCACACTACACCGAAAGCACGCTTTTGTCGATGATGGAAAGTGCAGGTAAGCTCGTGGAAGACGATGAACTGCGTGACGCCATGAAGGAACGCGGTCTCGGAACGCCAGCCACACGCGCCGCCATCATTGAAAAGCTCGTGAGCGACAAGTACGTTGTCCGCGACGGCAAGGAAATGATTCCGACAGCAAAGGCATTCGACCTCATCAAGGTCCTTTCGGCCATGAACTGCGAAGCCCTCACCAGCCCGGAACTTACCGGCGAATGGGAATACAAGATGGACCTCATCTCGAAGGGCAAGGAATCTCGCGAAACGTTCATGAACGGCATCGTCGAAATGACAAAGACGATGGTGAAAAATATCAAGGGATTCAAGGAAGAAAGCACGACTGGCGAAGCAAGCTTCAGCCCCGTGAACGGCAAGAAGGTTTTCGAAACGGTCAGCCGCTACACCACCGAAGATGGCATCGTCATCCGCAAGATTATTGGTGGCAAGCACCTCACCGAAAGTGAAATCGTAGAGCTCTTGACCAAGCGCAAGATTGGCCCATTGACCGGTTTCCGCAGCAAGAAGGGCGCTGAATTCTCGGCCGTTCTCATCATTAACGACGAGAACAAGGTTGAATTTGTCTTTGACGAAAAGCCCGAAGAAATCGAACTCGGTGAAGTTATCGGCAAGTCTCCGGTAGACGGCTCCGACGTTTACGAAACGCTCACAGGCTACGTCTCCGAAAGCTACGTAAAAAAAGAACCGAGTGGCATTACGCTCCCGAAGATTCTTTTGGGCAAGGAGCTCCCGCTCGACGACATCAAGAAACTGCTCGCCGGCGAAAAGACATCGCTCATCAAGGGTTTCCGCAGCAATAAGACTCGCCGCCTGTTCGACGCGTACCTCACGCTCGTGAAGGGCAAGCTCAAGTTCGATTTCCCGCCGCGTGAATTCAAGCCCCGCCGATTCGGTGTAAAGAAGAAAAGTGAAGAGTAATACTCCAAGAACGTCATTCTGAGTCCACAAGGACGAAGAATCCAGTTAAACTTCACTGGATCCTTCCACTTTCAGTGTCAGGATGACAAATGAATTTCTGTGTCAAGAAGACACAATGAATATTAATACATGACCTTTAGACTTTTACTTACACTTGTTCTTTTCGCGACTTGTTCTGCGCTTGCTTCGGGAAACATTCCTAAAGCTAAAGCGCCGTTGGCCATCGAAGATAGCATCATCATGCCCACGACAAGCGCTTCTGCAAAGAACACAGCCCCTGTTGCACAAAACGAAACGCTATTGTACGCTAGTTCATCGTCCGAAGAGACCATGTGCGTGATGGAATCCTCGTCAAGCGTACAGCAGATGACGCCCGCTGTGAGCAGTTCGTCCGCGACTCTCGCGACATCAAGCTCTTCCGCGACCTCCAGCTCGTCCACAACAGTACAGTCTTCGTCGAGCGTTGCTAAGTCCGGCAAAAATCCGTACAACTTGCCCGATGAACTCATGCCTTTGTGGAATTCCATGTCCATGCGCCAAAAAGCGGGCCAAATGATCATGGTGTTCCTCACCTCTCCGCAATTCATAATCGAGAACGAACTCGGCGGCGTTCTCATCACAGGCAAGCACCTCCGCAGTTTCGACAATTACAAAGAACGAATGGACGAAATCGACAGGAACTTGAAGATTCCTCTTTTCACGGCACTCGACCAAGAAGGCGGCCTCGTTAACCGTTTAGTATCGTATTCAAAGCAATGGGAAGGCCTCCCGAGCGCCCGCGAAATGCGCCGTATGGACACCACGCAAATTTACACACTCACGAAGAAAATCGGGCGTACACTCAAAGACATCAAAATCAATATGAATCTGGCCCCGGTTCTGGACCCGTCCAAAGACCACCGCGGCACAAATTCGTTCATGGAAGAAAGCCGCCGCTCCTGGGGTAACGACACCACGAACGCATACAAAGTCAGAGCATTCGTCAACGGCATGCGCGCCAACGGCGTCATCTGCGTTTCAAAGCACTTCCCCGGTTATGATTCCTGGACCAACAGCGACTTGCAAATCGCCATCAGCGCCTCGCCCAAAGAAAGAATCAACCAGAACGCGAGCTTTTTCAGGACTCTCTCCAAAGACATCCCCGTCACAATGATGTCGAGCGTCCACTTTTTGCGCATTTCCAGCCGCCCCGCCGTCTTTGACGCCAACATAGTCAAAATGGCACGCCGTGGATTCCCGGACATGGTCGTGCTTACCGATGACCTCTGGGGCACCTCGCTTCGCGCCTGGGCAAGTGGCAAAACGCAAATTCCTCCTCGCAAAAACTATCCGGAAAAAGATTTCAAGCGCCTCATCACTGCCATCATCGACGCAGGCAATGACATTCTCATGATTTCTTACACGTCCAAAGCCAAGGACATGCTCGACATCATGATGGAACTTTCCGATAAAAGTTCAAAATACAAGCGACGGATTGAAGAATCCGCCGCCCGCATCCTGAAGCTCAAATATAAAGCTGGAATATTAAAGCTTTAATTAGCGCATGTGCCATAGACTCCGACTTTTTCGATATCAAATCGAATAGCCACATCATAATCAGAATTTTGAGTGAAAACAACTTGAATTGCATGCATATGAGCCACAGCATCAGCTATGGTATACGCTTCATTTGCATAGTATTCATTAGTCGTAAAATCAGTCCAAGCCACATTCAAGACCCTTAATTCGCCTTTGTTGCCTGTAATTAAATTTTCGTCAACTTCATATCCAAATTTTGCATTGTAATTACGAGAAGACACATAATTATCAGCAACTTCCAATCGTACTTGCATTGATTGAAGTGCATTAAGATAATCTACAGAGCTTCCTGAATATACAGCTTTATATCTTATACAAACCCCTAGCACAGAAGAAAAATTGTATCCTTCCAAACTATCTGGTCCAAGAAAGTATTGGAGAAGCAAAGCGTTCCAAGAGCCATCTGTAGCCGTCAAATATACCTTGCCACAAACGCCGCCATTACAGCGAACCAAAACTTGCTGGTCAACAGGTTTACCATCGCCGGGAGTATACTCATCAACAATCGCAGCCTGATCAGGATTCGGTCCCCATTTTACATCAGCATTTTCATTTCCAGCATCTATAAAGTAGTACCATAATCCATTAAGGTCAGCACTACTCGTTGATACCGCAGAACTACTGCTTTCATTGAGAATCATGCCACTACTTACTGTCGGTGCAGAAGGCTTGGCATCCGAACTATCATCTCCACAAGCCACGAAAGCCATTGTAGAGAAAGACACAGCAGCAATCGCTGCTGTTTTTAACAGTTTCTTATTCATAAGCTCCCCGCTTGTTGAGTTGTTAGTTTGTTAATCTTCACAAGTGCCGTAGGCACCGATTTTTTCAATATCGAATTTTATTTCACCGGCATCGTCCCACAGTGAGAAATAGAACCTTACCGTATACAAATGTTTTACAGTTTCATTAATTGTTTTCCATTCGTTTCTAGGAACCCAATCGACACGAGAAAAATCAGACCAGCGGATATTTATGACATCCCCATCTCCAAATGTTTCTGGCAACATATAAGAAAGCGATTCAAATTCTTCACCCGCTTCCATAGAAAGCAAAGCAAGTCTCATGTCCGGCTTATCCGCTTTATACTTTAAGCATAAGCCGAGCCAAGAGGAAACATCCGAGCCATTATTTTCATCTGGAGTTACATTAAAGCCCATCCAGAAGTTTTCAGACTGTTCTCCGTCCGTATTTTCGTCATAATTATCAGGCTCGGGCTGTACAACTCTAACCGATATGATATTATGCCCCTCATGGACAAGCTCTTGATCGTCATTTACTTCAAAATACATATCTGCAAAATACTTACCCTGTTCAGGATCTTCTTCAATTACCTCATCATAATTAGGCCCCCAATAGGCCTCGGTTACACCCGATTTTCCCATATACCACCAGCCACCATTCCAGTCGACATTTTCACCCACAAGTTCACAATCCGCAAAATTATCAGGATCAGTTATACCACTGGAGAGGACGCGATGATTGGGGCTACAAAATCCATCCGCACTATTCTTTCCATAGTACCAGGCATCGAAACCAACACCGCGGACCTTCTCTACATCCTTGCCATTCTTGATGATGCCAACGCTCACACCACCACACATCAGTTCAAAACCAGAACCATCTTCGAGAGCAGAAGCCGTGCAACTAGAACCATTCCTGCCTTTAACACCATTGGTCCCATTTTTGATTATACCGACAACATTTCCACCACAAGAAAGTTCAAAGCCAGATTCATCAGCAAGCGCCGTAGCTTTACAACTGGAGCCTTCTTCACCTTTTTTACCATTTTCACCATTCTTTATGGTACCAACCACCTTGCCACCACAAGTCAGTTCAAAACCGGAGTTATCGGCCAGAGGCTCCGCACTGCAACTTGTGCCGTTTTCTCCATTGGAGCCATTCTTAACCGTTCCGACAACTTCACCACCACAGATTAATTCATAACCAGATTTATCATCAAGAGCCTTAGCACTACAGCTTGTGCCATTCTCGCCATTTGTTCCATTAATACCATTGGCTCCATTCGAACCATTCTTGATAACGCCAACAACTTCGCCATCACAAGAGAGTTCAAAGCCCGATTTATCCGTCAAGGCCTTGGCCGTGCAGCTTGAGCCATTGACACCATTGACGCCGTTTGTTCCATTTTTACCATTAGTTCCATTGGAGCCATTCTTTATGGTGCCAACAACCTTGCCACCACAAGTCAATTCATAACCGGAGTCATCGTCCAAAGCTTTAGCACTGCAACTAGTGCCATTCTCTCCATTTTTGCCAGCAACACCCTGTTCTCCAGCAGGTCCCTGAGGGCCTTCTGAATCTTCACCGCATGCGTTAAACGCAAGCATGGACACGAACGAAAACGCAGCAACCGCTGCATATTTTTTAAGCTTGATAGACATAAGCTCCTCTCCTGTTGTCTTTTTTAAAGTAAACAAAAAAAACAAAATCGTATCAATTTATTTCAAAGCATGACCAAAAACATGTTGATAAAGAGTTGGTAAACTATAGTTGTCACACTTTTTTGCGCGATTTACGCAATTTTGTCAAGCCCTACTTACTAAACGCCTGTTTCTTGGCAACGGAGATATTCACGACGTTTTTCATCACGCCGGCCTCGCCGACCTTCTCCAAAGCCGACTTCAAAATGGCGGCCGCAGCAAGCGTATCGTCCAAAGCACGATGATGATTAAAATCCGGGAGCCCCAGAGATTCCGTAAGTTTGTGCAAACTGTAGCTCGGCTGCCCCGGGAACACACGCCGCGAAAGCTTTACCGTACAAAGTCTCGCTGGGTTGAACTTGATGCAACAGCGTTTCAGTTCCGCAGTCATATACTTGCAGTCGAACTGGACGTTGTGTGCTACAAAAATGCGGTCTTGCAAAAGTGCAGCCACATGTTCTGCAATCGCTCCAAATTGCGGTTGTCCACTCACCATCTCGTCGGTGATGCCCGTCAGTTCGCGGACAAACGGCGTAATCGGCGTTCCCGGATCTACAAGCGCGTGGTACGTTTCAACAATTTCGGAACCGTCCATCAGGGCGATTCCGATTTCCATTATACGATTATCTTCACCATGTCCGCCGGTCGTTTCGAGATCGACTACCGCAAATTTTAGCAATGCAAATTACCTAACGGGGATATCGATATCGAGCGTCTCCATCCCGTCTCGAGCCTGCACACGCGCAAGCATCACATTGGACTTCGGGTGCCCGTAAACAGGGACGACGAGCAGGTTAGAAACGCCTCTCTGTTCACTCGGAACCGCATCGGTATCGTAAGCTGTTTTCGTAAATATAGGTTTCTTGCTGCCATCGTACAACGAGTACGTCAACTTGCGGGGCATTCCCTTCTTGATTTGCGACGTTTTCACCTGGAAATAGATGTAACCGCCCTTCGGAACGGCTCTCAGGCTGTCACGAATTTCTTCTTCAGTCGCATAGGCGGCTTCCATTGCAAGGCGAACATTATTGCGCACGCGGTCCGGAGATTCGTATTCCACCATCACATTGAACTTTGCATCTTCGGGAATAGCGCTCTGGCGCACATCGCGAATATTGCTGTTGTTCTGATGATACTCCCATCGACCATTGTCATGTAATATTACCGTTGCGCCGTTCGAAGCCGTAGCGACAACATCGTTAGCGAAAGCATTTGCTGCAAACGCAAAGAACAGAGCCACACAGGCTCTCGAAAGACTCATTCCACCCATAAATACTCCAGTTTGACATCCCATCGTTTATTAATATATCATAAGAAATGGCGTTTTGACGCAAAAAACAAAATAAATATGTTTTTTCATAGAATTTGTGTGACTTTAGTAACATTTTTACAACTTATATTTGCTCCGTAACTACATTTGCACCATGTCTGGAAAAATTCGATTCGCACCGAGCCCCACGGGTTACCTTCACGAAGGCCACTTGCTTTCGGCTCTTTATGTGTGGGCGGCTGCCAAAAAATGGGATTTAAAAATCCATCTGAGAATCGAAGACCATGACCAGAGTCGCGCGCGCCCCGCTTACATCGCAGGCATCCGAGAAGATTTGGAGTGGCTTGGATTCAAGTACGATTCCGAGAGCATACAAAGTGCCCGCGGACCTATCTACGAAGCCGCCCTCCAAAAACTTGTCGACAAATCGCTCGTTTATCCGTGCTATTGCAGCCGCAAGCAGCTCCTCGCCGAGAACCCGCAAAGCGAAACCGGTGAAATCATTTATCAGGGAAAATGCAAACATCTTGTCATCCTGAGCGAAGCAATTCGTCATCCTGAACGAAGTGAAGGATCCAGTGAAGTTTTGAGTAGCAACTCAGCGCCGCATAACCTTCGCTTTATCGTCCCCAATAAAGTTATCGACTGGCACGACCTGCGCCTCGGGGACTTTCACGAGAACCCAAAACTCCAGTGCGGCGACTTCCCGATCCGCGACCGCGACAACCAATGGACCTACCAGTTTGCCGTTTGTGTCGACGACATCGACGAGCAAATCACACATATCGTCCGCGGAGAAGATATCCGCAACTCCACAGCCCGCCAAATAGCGCTCATGGAAGCACTTGGCCGCAAAGAACGCGCTGTCTACCTGCACCACCCGCTCATCGTGGACGACAACAACAAGAAGCTTTCCAAACGCGAGCTCGCCCATAGCCTGCGCCAAGACAAAGAAGCCGGCATCACCCCCGAGATGCTCTTCGGACGAGTCTGCCACAAGGCGCATCTGACAGAATCGGACTCCCCGATTACCCTCATTGACGCTATATCCATAATTATGGATCAAATTCCAACCTAGATAGGTTAAAAAAAATTTATATTCGAGACATGGCATCAACGTCAGTGTCCGCAACCATTGAAAAAATCCGCGAAGAGGCTGCAGTCTTTGAAAGCAAAGACCGCTTGCTCAATTTTTCTCAAAAGAACAAGTTCCAGTCTCCACTGCTTTTAGGCAACGGCGACCAATTTTTTGAAGCATGGCAAAAAGAGCCCACGCCGCGCGCACTTGCCGAGTTTTTCCCCGTATCCGCAAAATACGATGAAGAAAAGCAAGCCGCCGATCTTCAAAAATTCCGCAATATTTTAAAGACAAAAGTCGAGGACTTTTGCAACCAGGATTTATACATGGCAACGGGATTCATCAAATGGGGCGAAAAGTCCCTTGCCCCGGCCATCCTCATCCCGCTGACCTACGATGCCGAAAACGACACAGTCGCTATTTCCACACGTGCCCCTGTCGAAAACATTGCGCTTCCGACGCTTGATAAAAACATCAAGTTTCCAAAGGCTTTAGACTTTATCAAGAATGGCACTTTTGGAATTCAGAAATTTTTCGATACGCTCGAAAAAAGAATTGAGCCCAAAACAGATTGGAAGTTTACACGTAACGGCTATTGCATCACGTTCTACAGCACAAACAAGCTCCTCCTCAAAAAGAAGCTCACAAACGAATGCTGGGCAACAGCCAAAGCAGCAAACAACGAATTTTTCATAGCAACGATTGGTAATGACGGATTTTTGCCAAAGCCATCGCTTTTTGAAGAAATCCCCTACGACCACGTTTACAACCCTGCCGATCACTTTTTCCCCTACACAACCGATTCGCAGACGAACAAGGCTGTCATTGACGCACTAGACGGAGATAGCGCCTACGCTATTCAAACGCTCCCAGGAAGCGAAAAATCTAAAGTCGCTGTCAACATCGTCGCAGACCTTATCCAACAAAAGAAAAAAGTCTGTGTAGTATGCCGCAGGGCCATCACCAAGTTCAACTTTGAAAACGCCTGGAACCCGCCGTTCCGTTCGTTCCAAGGTCCTGACCGCGATACGCTCAAGACATCGCTCAGCGACACCCGAGCAAAACTCGTCTCGTATTACGATGCCGTCAATTTCCCGCTCAAGCCCAGTGGAGTGACGCTCACCGAGCTGCTTGACGAAATTACAAAATTAAAATCGGTCAAGACAAAGTTTGCAAGCGATCTTTTCAAGAGCATCGAAGATGTGCGCTATAAAAAGTTCAAGTCCATGCAAACGAGCTTGGAACAAATAGAGCAACTATTCTTCAACGAAAACGGAATCGAAATTTATAACGCCTTCCAGGGAATCACGCTACCAGCTGTATCGCAAGATCGCAAGACCCAAATTGGCGAAGACCTGGAACAAGCTAAAGCATTAGTCGAAACCATCAAGCCGTTTGTCGAATGCATGAACAAATCCAAGCTTTACCTCGATGGGATTAAGCTTTCGGATGTTTTTGCACTCGCAAGTGTCTTCAAGAAAAACTTCGACAACGAGATGCCCGGTTTTGAAGACTGGGACCTGCATTCAAACGGTTGGATAGCCTATCAAGATGACCTAAACGATTTACCGAACGCAGGAGCTCGCTGGTCAAGCTACCGTCGCAAAGGTTCCGACATTTTCACGGACGAAGCCATCGATGCCAACGTCCTTGCAGCTCGTAAAGAATTTGAAGAAAGCTTGAGTTCTGCACTCAAGGCACTCTCGGATCATTACCGTAGGCCAAAGCGCATTTTGCTCAGTGTTTTCAAAGACCCAAAGAACATCACCTCTGATGACATGCTTATCGAGCAAATCGACAAGCTTATCGAAATGCAGGAATACAGGCGCAAGTACAAAGACTCCTCTGTACTTGCCGCTCGTTTGTTCGGTAGAGACTGGAAATACGAAAAAACTGACTGGAAGGACTTGGCCGATAAAATCCGCCATTACTACGTCTTCCGAGCACGCATCAAGAATAGCGACCAGCACGACTACCTGCTTCAGCTTCTCGCCAAGTGGCACCTGTTCAGGCAGCACTTTGAAAAGCTGGACCGCATCTTGGTCAGCGCCGAAGAATTGCAGAAGAAGCTCCAAAGCATAAGCAAATCGTTCAACTTGAGCACATCCATGGAAGCGCAAAACGTGGATTCATGGCTCGAAAAGATTGAACGCTGGTCCGTATTGTGGAATGCACAGGACATTTACTTGCAGCTCTGCGAGCACATGGAAAACATCAGCGATTCGCCATGCGAAAACCTGGCCCAGTTCGTAAGCGATACCAAGAATGCGAACAAGGATATTCCCATGGCATTTGCCCGCGCCTGGACCAACAGCCAAATGCAGGCCGCAACCGCCAAATGCCCTGAACTTTTCAGCCCGTCTTCGAAGAATCGAAAGCAACAGGGCAAGTTATTCCGAACGCAGCTAGATCAGTTCTGCAACGCAAATTTCCGTGCCGCGCACGAATGCATCAAGGATTCGCCAGCACAGCTCCAGATCGTTACGTTATCGCAAACATACGACTGTGATTTTGAGTCGTTTGACGCAACGCTATTTTTGGATGCCGATTGCATGACAATTGCCGAAGCCATGCCAGGGATTTTAAAGACAAAGAAAGCTATTCTCTTTGGAAACCCATGCGCCCCGGCACTCGAAATGTTACCGACGGACGCATGCAACATGGATATTTCGTCGCAGTCCATTTTCTTCAAGGACAATGTACTTTCGGCTGCGCTCCGCAAGGGAATCCCAACTCGCGTGATTGGCTACACAGCGCAATACGCAGATCCGTCGTTATTCAGTTTTGCCAACAGCAAAATCTACAATAACGAAATGGCCCAGTTCCCGAATTCGACATTATCCACAAGCAAAATGCAGACGATTAAAACCGTCCGCGACAAAGTCTTGTCCATTGCAGAAAAAGCGGTTCAGCACGCGACAAAGAACCCAAGCCAGACTCTTGGAATTGTTGCATCGACCCAAAATCTTTGCAGTGAAATCGAAAACGCCATTCAGGCGCTTTTGCAAAAGAATCCTAGCCTGGTTCCGTTCTTTACGCAAGGGAACCTTTCAAATAAATTCTACATCAAGACCATTGAACGCGCTGTAGATCTTTACCGCGATGTCATCTTTGTCTGCGCCGATATCGACTGCATTTCAAGTGTTGCCAGCACCCGCAAGCTTTCAATTTGCACAACGCTTGCCAAACAAAGCCTTACGCTTTTCATCTCGGACGATGATGCGGACAAGCTTGCAACTGTGAAGCCCAATCTTTTCCAGGAATGGGTCAGTTCTCTAAAGAGCTCGAAATGTGCAACCGCGAACAACGACGCACCCGAATCCATTCTTGACACACAAATTAAGGAACTGTTTGTAAAGCAAAGCATTCCTTTCAAGGACTGCATTTCGACAGGCAACATTCCGGTAGGTCCAGTCGTCATTGACGCAAACAACTCAAAGCGTTTCCTCGCCGTTATCGAAAGCGACTGCAGCAGAGCCCCTTACAAGGAATCCATCGAAGATCGCGAATACACACGCCCTAATGCACTCTCAAGATTCGGATGGAAGGTCCTTAACATGTGGCTCCCGCTTTGGAATATTTCGAATGCCGACGAAAAGGAAAACCTCATCGCCACAATTGCGATCGAACAAAGCGTCGCACCGCCACCGCAAGAAGACATTCCTCTCGATGATGCTGAAACAGGCATTTCTGTGAAAATCGAACCGTACTGCGTAAAGCACCCCGCCATTGCAGGGACGGAGAATCAATCCATCTCTGAGCTTCCAAAAGAGGCTCTCATCGAGCAGCTGAAGTTCTACATTGACAGCGAATCGCCTATCCACGGCGAGGTCTTATTGCAAAGGATGCTGGAACTGCACCACGTCGAACGCACAAGCGCAAAGATCAGCGCCGCATTGAACGAAGCCATCAAGCAAGCACTGCACCAGAAGCTGTTCGTCAAAACGGGGCCGTTCTTCTATTCTCTCACAAACAAGAACGTCGTGCTGCGCGACCGCTCCAAGAGGCCTGACAGCGAACGCAAGATATCATACATATCGCCCGAAGAACGTGCCCTCCTCAAGCTCGATGAGCACAGCATCAAGCAGATGCTCGGCGTGCTGTAATAGACGGAGGTTTCATCTTAATGTCATGCCCAAACTAAGCAAAAACATGTCATGCCCCACTTGATGGGGCATCTCCTTTTATACGAGATGGAGATTCCCGGTCGGAGCCGGGAATGACATGCAAGGCGAGTGCAGCAAGAATGAGTATACTCATTCTTATTGCCGAGCCGCAGCTGTCATGCCACGAAGTGGAATGACAAAGAGCCGAGCGATGCAGAAACATGCTTGCATGTTTCTATATCCGAGGCGAATAAGTCAAGCCTCGAAGAGGAATGACAAAGAGCAGGCTATTGCCTGCTCTTTGTGCGTTAAACGCGTTGAATCGCTTTATCGAATCTTGACGACAAAGGCGTTGATGTTATAAGCGGAGAGTTCGCGAGCCTTATCCTCGGCGACCTTGCGCTTTGTCCATCCACCACCGCGAAGCTTGTAGAACGGCGTATCGAAGACAACCTGGATGGTATAACCTGTACTTGCAGAGAGCTGAGCCTTACGACGCTGAGCGGCGTCAAAGTCACCCACGGCTTCGAACTGGAGCATGTAGAATCCATCGGACTTATCGTTCTTGCCCGTGACCTTAGCAGGGACGGCAGAATTACTCGTCGTATCGCGAAGCGAAGCACTGAGCGTCGGCTTGTATTCGTTACCGCGGAAAAGAGAATCCATATCAGTTGGCGATCCGGCCCAAGCCAAAGCGCATAAAGAAGCTGCAATTAAAAACTTTCGCATGTGTTGAAATATAGAAATTGATAAAAAAAAGTGTATGGAGATTCCCGCTCGGAGGCGGGAATGACAAAGGAGCCGAGTGATGCAGAAACATGCTTGCATGTTTCTATATCCGAGGCGAACAAGTCAGACCCCTTTAGGGGAATGACATGCAAGGGTATCAAGCGAGAGGTCACTTGTGATTTCGCATTTGATACCCGCAGCAGTCAGACCTCGAAGAGGAATGACAGTATCGTAGCGGGAATGAAGAAAGCTTGGGTGACAGAGTAAAAAAAGCCTCCCCGGAGGGAGGCTTTCTGAAATTCTAATAAGTGAGTTTTAAGTCACCGATTACCTTTTCTTCTTGGAGCGGACACCCCACATTTCAGACTTTTCGTGCTTGTTCTTCTTGTCAACGTTACCAAGCTTAACGAATGTCTTGATCTTGGAGATGAATGCGCCAGTACCCACAAAGCGAGACTTCAAGTTCTTGTCGTTCCAGACAACGAAGAAGTTTCTACGGACGTCAACGCAGTTCTTACCTTCGAAGTAGTATCTGCCGTTTTCGAGCTTGTTCTTTTCGTCATCGCAGTAGATGCGCTTGTGTTCGCTCAAAACATGAGCACCCAAGTTCGAATAGAGATGCATATCATAATCGAGGTACACATCTTCCTTCTTGAGCTTGGTGTACTGTTCCTTAGATTCAATCAAAGCACCCATATCGCTCTTGATGAACCAGCCGTTCGGAGCAAAGCCATACTTAGCCATAGCCGGGTCGACAGAGCTCTTAGCGATCATGGCTTCCATGAACTGACCTTCATCCTTGTTTGCATCAAACGGGATGACTTCGGTCGGCGGGAGCACAGCGGCTTCTGCAACAGTCAGCGGGACGAAACCAATTGCATCCGGGCGAATTCTCTTGACAAAGGAGTTCACGTCACCAGTAATCTGGACCCACGGAGACGGCAGACGAACTGTTGCATCGTAAGCCGGAGCGGTATTCCAAGCAAAGGCTGCGTCATCAGCAGACCAAGCGTTACGGAGGGAATCTGCAATCTTATATTCGGACTGGTCTTCCATAAAGCCAACGCCTTCAAGACCTCTGAAGTGGATATAGTCACCAGACTGCGGGAAGGTCGAAGACTTGCTGAAGAGCAATGTATGCGTTTCTGCAATCTTGTCTGCAAGCGTAATGTTAGCAGCAAGCGGAATGTAGTCAGCATACTGAGAGTTCTTACCATTGTTGATGTAGTAAGAGAACACCTTGTCACCTTCGAGAGAGCCCTGAGTGGTCTTCTGGACCTTTTCAGAGAACGTGAGCTTCAACTGAGCCAAATCACCGGCAGTACCGTCAGCAATCGTTCTTGCAGAGACGATGATCGGAGCAATACGGTCATAAATGATGCCTTCATAGTTGGCAGTCACAGGATCCGTTGCGCAAGTCTTACCGTCGTCGTTAAACTTCGGACAGTAGGTAGCCCAGGACTTGACCGTACCCGTACCAGTCGTCTTCACATCCTTAGAAAGCGTGATATGCTTGCCATCTTCAACACGGCTAAGAGCAATTCTATTCAAGCAGACATCTTCATCAAGACCGAATGCAGCACCGCAAGAAACACCTCTTGCAATATCAGTTTCATCAAAGACTACAGAATCCTTCTTATCGTCGCTCCAATAGACGACAATCTTATTCGGGAGAGAGTCCTTGTTGAACTGACGATGGTAGTAAACAACGAGGGAGTCGCCCTTACCATCAAGGTATTCGCCAGTCTTAGACAAGTACTTTTCAGGCATATTCAATTCGATCGAAGACGGAGCACCGTACACGTCAAAGATATCAGCAAACTGCGGAGTCGGAACCGGCGGTTCCTGGAACTGCATGTTCGTGTAAGAAGCAGACATCAACTTTGTGCTCGGGCCAAGGATCGTAAACGTTGCAGTACCATTACCAGCGTCATCTCTTAAGTAGACCACAGAAGAACGGATGGTAAATGTTGCACGGCCATTCACGACTTCGGCAGCAGAAATGAGATCGACACCGGTAGAAGACAAGGAAGCACTTCTGAGCAACGAGAAGTTACAATCCGTGCAAATTGTCGTGTCCGGGTTGAGAGCGACAACGTAGAAATTGTAAGACTGACCCTTCATACGAATGTAGCTATCAGCATCCTTCGTGATGACCTTGAATGTAGAGTCAGAATCCACAAACTTGAGCGTCGGCACAAAGAAGTCGACATTTGCAGTACGAGTAGTACCAGAAACACTGATGCTAACAGTTTCGACAGCAGACTTCATTTCATCGAACGGAATCGTCACGTAAATCGTATCGACACCGCCATCGCCAATCTTGCGGTTGTCCGTGGGCTTAAACGGAGAGAGAACACCATTCTTCAATTCATAGAAGAGGGCCTTATCATTGGTTACGGTCAGCGTGTAAGGAGAACCCTTAGCAGAAGAAAGTTCGAGATTCTTGTCGCAAGTGCCTTCACCAGTGCAAGGATCGCTGATAGCGGCGATGTAAAGCGGAACCATCTGGTTGAGAGCGATAGAACCATCGTCAGCCGGATTGGAAGCCATAGCGCGGCCCTTGAAATCAAAGCCCGGAATATGGTTATCATTGTCATCCACGAATTCAGCATTGCGATC
This sequence comes from Fibrobacter sp. UWB3, assembly GCF_002210405.1. Classification (NCBI taxonomy): domain Bacteria; kingdom Pseudomonadati; phylum Fibrobacterota; class Fibrobacteria; order Fibrobacterales; family Fibrobacteraceae; genus Fibrobacter; species Fibrobacter sp. UWB3. The sequence goes on along the minus strand of NZ_MWQJ01000007.1, from coordinate 55,668 downwards.
AGCAATACCAATAGAACCCGAAATCTTAACTTCGATAGCTCTGGTCTGGTTGCCGATATGGATCAAAAGATAGAACTGACCGCCCTTGGCAAAGTAGTTCTTCAAGATATCCTTGTTGATAATCGGTTCACCCGGCTTAGAGACATCGATACCACCACCATACTGCTTGGGAGAAGCCTTAAAGTCTTCGGCAGAGACAACCACATCAGCGGGATTAGCACCAGTCTTATCCTTCGTGAATTCGTAGGTAATCGGCTGCTTAATGTTGGAACCGCAAGTAGAGTCTGCAACAGAGGCGCTCAAAGCAGCAGCGCAAGAACCGTCACCAGATTCGGTATAGCAGATGAGGTAATGGTTGTTACCATTTTCAAAGTAGTCAGCCTTATCCTGGTTTGCAAGCGGGTCGATACCGTTCTTCTGTTCGATGAACATATTCGTCTTGATATGGACGTTACTCATCGTCGTACGACGGTCGCAGAAGAAGATGTCAATCGGATAAGTATCGCCAACCTTAGCATCCGGCATGAACTTGTCCAAGTCTACGAAGCCCGGAGCAGCCAAGTGCGTACCACCGAGGTCCACAGCCAACTTGTTATTGATAAAGACCCAAATATCGTCGTCACCACGGAAGCTGAACTTCAAGTTCTTCTTGAAGCGGAACGTAGCGTGAGATTCGAAGCAGAAATGCTGGTTACGACCGGCCTTGGTGAAGCCCTTACCGTCATCACCATTACCGCCTTCCGTAGAAGTCCAACGATGCTTACCCGAATTCTGTCCCTGAGCATTCGGTTTTGCAATGTTTTCTGTACCTTCATCATATAAAGCAGGCCAAGTATCCGGAATAGCACCAGCCATCCATTCGCAGGACCAGCCCCAGCCATCGCCACCCCAGGTGACGTTCTTGCCATAGGACTTCTTGAATGCAGCCTGAATTCTTTCACCATCTTCGGTCGGAGTGCCATCCTTACTGAATTCAGAACCAGCAGAGAAGAGGCCTTCGCAGTCAATGCCGCCTTCCCAGCCGCCACCGTTACAGATAAGGTCGCTCAGAGGAACACCTTGTTCTTCATGAAGGGTACGGAGGCCCATCGGAGTCTGAGAAGTCTTATTGTTCGGATCATCCGGGCAGAAGAATGTCGGGCCTTCGGCCTTGCGCTTCGTTTCGGCAGCAGCCAAACGAGGAGAAATCATCATCGTTGCATCCGGTTCTTGTTCAGCCGGATAGAAACCGCCAGTAACCGGAGCACCGGGGCTCTTGTAATTGTCAGATTCGAATTCAAACTTGCCATCTTTAGCCTGGGAAAAGGCCATATTGAAGCAGTACTGTTCGTTCACACCTTCGGTGTAGTTAAACATAGCCTTGAAAGCGGCTTCGGCCTGAGCACCGAAGCACTGCTTACCCTTTGCGGTAAGGACCATGTACTTTTTCTTAGTCGTCGGGTCAGTGGCGAGAGTGCTTTCGACCATGCCCTTAGTCACGCCAACGCACGGAACAACAGCTTCACCCGTGGAATTGACCGGGAACTTTGCTGTATTGTAGTAGCAAGCATTGTACTTGACCTTCTCAGTACCATCAATAGCCTGAGACCAGTTCGGAGCGCAAGTAAATGCACCATGCAAAGAAGCGTCAGTATCATAAATAATAGCAGCCAAATCGTAACCGCAAGTACCTTGTGCGGCCGGGCGCGTTGTAGACCAACCCGGATTGGACTTGTTGGCAAGCTTTTTAGCTTCTTCTTCGTCAGCAACAAAGTAGACAGCGCCCTGGAAGTCCTCAGGCGGAACGAAAGCTTCCATAAAGTCATACAAAGGAATCGGCGTTGCAGTCGGGTTTTCTTCCCAAGCACCATTCTGACCTATAGCATCTGCTCTATCTTCATCGTCATCGCGATGAATGAGGACGCTCTTCGGAATGTCTTCATCGATATAGCGTCTGTAATACCATCCGCAGTTATCGGCATCGTTGTACATCTTTGTGTCAACAGCCTTGCCGTCGGCAGCCACTTCATAGAGCATCGGTTCTGCGCTCTTCCATGTCGTATTGTTCGGCAAGAAGACGTAGAAATCTCTAATGACCGGCATAGAGTTTTTCGTATAAATAGCCCCTTCTTTCTTCACGTCCGGATGGGCCATAATCCAGAAATCCATGCCATCGTCTTTACCAATAGAGCTGCAGGTAAAGCCTACGCTATTGGCATCGCCATTCAGGCCAGTGATAATGCCCGATGTCGTCACGCATCTGCTGTTATTGCAAGCACTGTTGTTGACGTCGTTGATGAAGAACGTAGCACCGTCATTCGTCTTTGTGGCGCCAAGGTCAATCATAGACCAGCCATCAGCATCAGCCTTAGGGAATGCTACACCCTGACCGCCAATCATCAAATATGCGGTAGTCCAACCATCAGGAAGTTGGAAGTGAATCTTGGGTGAACAAACGTCATTGCCCATCTGTGATTTTTTCAAGTCTGCCCATGCTCCTGACACTCCAACGAGAAGCAGACTCATCATCAATGCAAAACTTTGCAAAGCGTTATAACGTATTTTCATATTTTTCATCCATTTGGGTTTTTAATCCAATGAGGCATAGCAAAAAGACTGGCCTTCTTGATAAGCCACACAGACACGAAATCTACTTTTTTAATTGAAAAAAGGAAATTTTTTCTTTTAAAGATATGTGAAAAAAAATTTATATAGGCGAACGCTATAAAATATCAACACGTTTTCAACACTAAAATCACGTTTTAAAATTTGCTTTACAATAAGTAAAATTTCACTTACAAAATAGTGCGTATCATAATTGTATTATAACGCTTTGGTCCATTAAGACTTCCTATATTTGGGTCGGGATTTACAAGGGATTTTATGGAAATTTTAAAACCGATGACCGTTCATCCGCACTTGATCGTGCTGTACCCTCAAAGCGAGTTCGCAGAGCTTCCGCTCGAATTAGGGACCGTGGTGCTCGGTCGTGGACAAGACGCCGACATCCGTTTCGAAGACGAGCTAGTGAGCCGCAGGCATTGCGCGCTCACGTTTGATGGCCAGAGCGTGACGGTCGAAGACCTCGGTAGCACGAACGGAACGTTCGTCGACGGCAACTACATTCACAAGCAGATTCTCGATTCGGACAACAGGCTCCAGATTGGCAAGATGGTATTGAAGATTGCCTACAAGGATCCGAACGAGGAGGCTTTTAGCCGTGAGCTGTACGAAGCGGCGACAATGGACGAACTGACGGGAGTCCTGAACCGGCAGGCTTTTTTGGACCGTTCGGCAGGCGAACTTGTCAGCGCCCGCCGCGGGGGCTCATTTATCCATGTGGCGATGATCCGCGTGGACAACTTTAAGCACTTGACGGATTCTTGTGGTGAAATGTGCGGAGACCTGATTTTGAAGGAAGTCGTACGTTTGCTGAACGACGAGAAGCGCGATTCGGACTTGCTCGCACGCTACGAGGGCGAAAAGTTCCTGCTCCTCATGAACGGGATTTCGCCAGAAGACGCAACAAAGCGCGCCGAAAAGTTGCGTCTGGTGATTGAACGCCACATATTCTCGTGGATGGATTCGAGAATCCCAGTAACGATTTCCATTGGGCTTGTATCGCGCCAAGGCGCCGAAGTTTCGCAGATGAACGAGCTCATCGCCGAAAGCGATGGATTGCTCAACACAGCAAACATGTAACAGCTAAAATCGTCATGCCCGCGAAAGCGGGCACCTCCTTTTCATGCTTTACAAGAAGGAGATTTCCTCCCCATACGCGGATCATGCTCACATAAGTGCTAAAGCACTAAGTGATCAAAGAGCTCGGTGGCGGGAATGACAAAGGAGCCGAGTGATGCAGAAACATGCTTGCATGTTTCTATATCCGAGGCGAACAAGTCAAGCCCCGTTAGGGGCATGACAGGGCTAGATGCGCGGGATGTTTTTGAGTTCGGCGCGGAGCATGATGATGGCGATAAAGGCCGTCACAAAGTCCGCGATGGGCTGAGCCATGAACACGCCACGAAGCCCGAAGAAACGCGGCATAATAAACAGAAACGGAATCAGCAAAATGAGCTGACGGCAAGCGTTCAGGAACATCGAACGCCAAGCCTTGCCCGTTCCCTGGAAAAAGTTACCCGACACCATTCCAAGCGGTACAAACGGCATCATGCAAATGAAGGTGCGGAGAGCTTTGCACGTGAGCTGTTGCATGTTCTGGTCGTTCGGCACAAAAGGCGCCACAAACGCAAGCGTATTCGTCATCATGAGAATCCACGCAATCACGATGAACGCCGTTGCATAGAGCATGGTGAACTTGAGCGCGTCACGGACACGGTTGTTGTACTTTGCGCCGTAATTGTACCCGATAATCGGTTGAGAGCCCGTCACAAAGCCCATAAGTGGCAAAACAATCATGGAAACGATGCTCATCAGGATTCCAAATGCGGCAATTGCCTGGTCTCCACCCGTCATACCGTTCACTATCGGCAAGTCACGAGTACCATACGATGTGAGGCTACGGGCCAAAATGGCGTTCACAAGGCTGTTGCTAATCTGCATAATGCTCGGCGGAAGGCCAAGAATGAAGATTTTGCGCACATACGGGAGGCGGAGCTTCATGTAACGGCGGTTGACCTTGATAGGCGTCGTCTTTTTCACGAAGAACTGCATCACGGCAAGGCCGCCGATGAACTGGCTCAAGACAGTCGCCCAAGCAGCGCCCTCAATGCCCCAGTTAAACTTCATGATGAAAAGCCAGTCTAGAATCACGTTACTGCCAGCGCCTATCATCACGCGGGTCATGGCCGTTTTCGGGTGGCCCATGCTGCGGATAAAGTGGTTCATGCCGGGGACAATCGTCTGGAAAATCGCACCGCACAAGATAATGCGCATGTAACTCGAGGCCACAGGCAAAAGCTGGTCGCTAGCGCCAAAGAGCTTGAGGAGCGGCTCCATGAAAATCTGGCCAAGCGTAAAGGAGCTCACCGCCATAATGATGAGCAATACAAAGGAGTTGTTGAGGATAATGGCTGCCTGCTGGTACTTGCGTTCGCCGAGACGGATGGCAAAAAGCGTGTTGCCGCCCACGCCAATCATCATGGACATGGCCATAATGAAAAGGGCAATCGGGAAACAGATGGTGATGCCGCCGATGCCAAGGCTACCGACGCCCTGGCCCACGAAATAGCGATCCACAATGTTGTAGAGCGCTTCGACGAGCATACTGATGATGGCCGGGACCGAAAACTGCAAGACAATCTTCGGGATGCTAGCCGTCCCCATCGCGTTAAGTTTTTTATTGTTTATTACATCTTCCATAAACACACCCGTGAGGCCCGCAAGACGCAAATGGTTGGACTAGATGCGCGGAGCCGCTCAAAATAACCGCAAAATGCGGAAAACTTCGTAAAAACCTCAATTTTCGGGCGCAAAGATAGAAATTTTATAGGCAATTGCCAAGTTTATTTATTAGTGCTTTTTCTCAAGAATCTGGAGGGCCTGCTCGATGATGGCGGGCGACAGCTTGAAGATATCGCTGAGGGTCTGCACGCGGTCGGCAGGCTCAATTTTCGTCATTTTCGAGCCTGTGCTGCTGCGAACGACGAGGTTTCCTTTCTGGTAGTAATACTGGATGCCTTTTTCGCGGTCAAGGCGGTTCAAGACCGGGTAGGTCATCATTTCGCGGTAGAAACTCTCATTCCAGTGATGCTTGAATTCTTCGACAGAGACGCCTTCGACGGGGTACTCGAAGCGGAGCTTCATTGGCGCGCCTGCGCCACCTGTCCAGAGTTCCATCGATTCGAGCGTCGGGCGCACGAGACGAACGCAGTTCGGGGAAAGAGGGAAAAACGCTTCGCCGGTGCCGAACGGCTGCGGGAGCGGCATCTGGAGCGGGTCAAAAATCAAGTAACCCGGGTCAAGAAGGTAGGAATTAGACGAGAGACTAGAGACGAGAGACGAGAGAGGTGACCCCGTCCCGGCACAAGGCCGGGATGACATAGAGGTCGGGGTGACATTCGTAGAAAAAAGTTGCCCCGGGGTGACAACGCTGTCGTCGGGGTCCGGCAAGATAAGCGCGCAGTGGATGTTGCGCTCTTTGCGTTTGTGGCCCATCACAAGACGCGGCTTGAAACCCATATCCGTGAGCGTTTGGTACAGGTGCCACGTCATGCTGAAGCAGGTGCCGCCGCCCATCCAAGAATCAATATCATTCTGGTCGCTATCATCAAGCTTGCGGGCGCCGGTGGCGCTCCCCGTCTGTTCCAGACGGATGATTTTCGTCAAATTCTCGTAGGTGATGTTCGAAATCTGGTTGCAGAGATCGACGACCTTTTTCATGTTCTCGGGGGTCATCGAGATTCCTTCAAATGTACTGTGTAAGGCGCCCCCGGCACTGAGGCCGGGGTGACAGAATTAATCTATTTCGGCGGGGATGCCACCAAGCATGCTGCAAATTTCAGGGCCAATGACGCCATTTTGGATAGCGATGGTGAGCAAGCGCTGTTCAATTTCTTGCGGCGGGAAATGGAGACCATCTTCGAGAGTCGCGGTTTCTTGGACCAAGCGTTCGGCCAAGGCTGCATGGAGCGCAAGCGACGTATCAATGTACTTCAAGTGCGTCGGTTCTTCGAGAATGAAGTTCAGCGGGCCTTTATCGTTGAGCACTTTTTCAGCGGGAACAGTCTCGCCGTATTCATCTTCAACGCCCATATTGGCGAGATTTGCCTGGGTCGAGAGAAGTGCTTCCGTCAATTCCGGGGCAGCAAGGGCATTTTTGACACCCGTCGCCGTCACAACAAAATCGGAATTTTCAATCAAGGAGGCGACAGTTGCATAGTCATGGCAATCCACGACAGCCACGTCATTTTGCTCAAGGACGGCAGAAAAATCGCCTGCGGGCATTGTTTCAGGAGCCGCGGAATGTTCAGCATTTTCGAAATTCGCTGTTTGAGACTGCCCGCGTTTCAAATCCGTCACAACGGTCACATTGCAACCTCGGCGCACACCCTGGAGCGCAATTCCCGAACCAACTTTGCCACTACCAAAAACCAAGAACTTCTTGCCTTCGAAATCGCCACCAAAGCCTAACTTTTCGAGAGCACGGAAATAGCCATCGCCCGTGCCCAAGGAAGTCTCGATGCGCTTGACGATACCACTATCGGCAACGTAAACCGGTTTTTCGGCATTTTTATAATAGTGTACACCCGAACGCGTGAGTTCCACAAAGCCAATTTTCGGGTGGAGCACCGCAAAAGGTCCCGCACAGTCGAGTACCAAGTCTACAAATTCGCCGTGGGATTCAGCTTCGAGCATTTCGGCAGGCGTTACAACGGGCACGCCCCATTCCCTCATAAAGTCCACGACATCGGGGTCGTTAAATTCCGAAAGTCCCACGAGAAGGTCGGCACCGCCCGCCACGAGAGCCCGGTATTCGGTCATGGTGTTGCGGTAAATCGGGGTTGCCACCAGCACACGGAGGCCATCGAACGGACGGGTATGCGTCCATTCGCTTTCAAGCGCCGCAAGTGCGGGGTATTCGTTTTTTTCGTAAACTTCGTCTAGAACGGAGGAGAGAATAGATTGCAGGTTCATATAGGGAAAAATATAGAATATTATACTGTCATGCCTGCCTCCGAGCAGGCATCTCCTATTTCGCCAAACAAGTCTTTCCATTGCGGATTAAAGTTTTCTATCAAATCCATCTTCCATTTACGTTTCCATCGCTTTAGTCTTTCTTCTCGCTTTATAGCATCTGTAATATTGAAAAAGAGCTCATAGTAAACAAGACAATCTGCATTATACTTTTCAGAAAAGCCATCACTTACCTTCATTTTATGTTCCAGAGTTCTTCTATACAAATCATTAGTTACACCAGTATAAAAAACAGTCTTGTATTTATTCGTCAATATGTAAACGTAATAGTTATTATTCATTGTTTCTCCTAGAAGGGTATTACAGCACAATTCTCACAGTTGCACTTTTGTCAAGCCCTACTTGATAGGGCTTCTCCATTTAGTTTTATAAGGAGATTCCCGCTCAAAGGCGGGAATGACAATGCATGTCTACTTATTTAACACGCTTTTTTCAGAGATATTGATCAAGATTTATTGATAAATAAATGTTACAAGAAGGAGATTCCCCATCAAGTGGGGAATGACAGTGCAGAAATCGGAACAAGAGGAGATTCCCGGTCAAGCCGGGAATGACAATGTCTACTGTTGCATTACTATACAACAAAAAGAAATTTAACGTGGGACGGTTCTTTATATATGGGGGTAAATTATTTTCGCATAATACTATTAACAAGGTGTGGATAATGAACTACAAAAAAATTTCTATTGCCTCTGTCGCAGTTGGGATGTTCGCAGCAGGCGCAGCTTTCGCTCAGAATGCAGAAATTGCAACCTGGTCGGGCTTCCGCAAGGGCGCTGCTTCCTTTACATTTGACGACGGCGCACCGAGCCACGTGACCGATGCAGGTCCGACATTCAAAAAATATGGCTACAAGGCCACTTTCAACCTCGTTGTAAACTGGAACCCCAACTGGAGCGGATTCCAGGGTTTGGCCGACGAAGGTCACGAAATCGCAAGCCACAGCAATAGCCACGGCAATAACATGAGTGGCGAAGAAGCATCTTCGAAAAAGAGCATCGAAAACCATATCACGCAGAAATACGGCATCATCACGGTCGCCTACCCGAACTGCAACGTACCCAACGAAAGCGCCGTCAAGCAGAACTACATCGTGGGCCGTATCTGCAACGGCAGCTGGAAGGGCATGAATGATGAAATGGGCAAGGACGGTCCATCCAACTGGGCTCAGGTCCCCGCCACCATGACTGGTGCCGAAGGCCAGCTCAAGAGCACGAACGACTTTACCGGCAGAATGCAGAAAGTTATCCAGAGCAATGGCTGGGCAGCATTCCTCACGCACGGTTTCCAGGGCAAGAACAACGGCAACGCCAACTACTCCCCGACCGATCTCGGCGCTATCGAAGGAGCCTTGAAGTGGGCAAAGGAGAACGATAAGGACATTTGGGTTGCCCCGATGGGCCATGTCGCTATGTACCTCAAGGAACGCAATGCCTCCAAGATTGAATCGAAGGATGGCGGTGCAGCAAACACCATGTCGTTCGAACTCAAGCACAATATTGCCGACAACATTTCCAAGTATGACTACCCGCTTTCCATCAAGGTGAAGACCGACTGGACCAAGGTGGAAGTCACACAGGGCGAAGCAAAGCTTGAATCCAAAGTAGATGGCGGTTACGTTTACTTTGACGCAGTCCCGAACGCAGGCACAATTATCGTGAAGAACGCAAACGCTGCTGCTCCGGAATCTTCCAGCAGTTCTGAGCCGCCGGCAAGTTCCAGCTCTAGCGAAGTCGTCTCTTCTAGCTCGAACGGCACAATCGCTCTCCCGACGCAATCACTTGACGGTCGCCACCTCGTTGCATACGTTGACGCAAGCGGCTACATCACCGTGCAGAACGCCCAGGGATTGAACATCACGGTGTTCAACAGCCTCGGCAACGTTGTCCGCACCACCAAGGGTATCGGCATGTTGCAGAAAGTCTATACCGGTGCCAAGGGCATGTATGTCGTAAAAATCGGCAACAGAGCTTGGACAATGAACATCAAGTAGTTCAAAAAAGTTTGTGGTTTAGGGAAAGCCCGCTCCAATCGGAGCGGGCTTCTACGTTTTCAAGGAATTCTTAGAGGACTTCCTCTTCGGTTTTACAATGATCAATAAGCTTTGAAACCCATTTTTTCCAATATGGATCATAATAGACATCCATTTTCGCAAAAACTTTGCAAACAGCATTCGCTCTAAAGGTTCCATCATCAAGATCAACCCACCCTACTGCAGATTCTGAATAAGAGCCGTTTTCGAGAATACAATCCGCCTTAAATTCCATCTCATCGTCAAAATCGTAAGTGTACAAGGACTTGTAAAAGACGACTCCATCCGCAGTAGCAACCGCACCAAGCTTATACAATTCGGGTTGTTTTTTTTCAAGTTCAAACTTCAAACTACATCTAAATTCTTTTAAAGAAGCATAACTTATCATTTCCACAGGCAAATGCACAACACCAGATTCTTCCTTCATCGAGACAAAAGAAAAATAGTACAGCGGATCAAGATCAGGATTATCAGCCGGACTCGGTTCGCAAGACATACAAGAATCAACAAAACCATTTTCCAAAAACGACTGAACCAATCTATTATAGGATTCTTGAGCATCAACAGAATCAATAAATTTCTGACTGCCTACGCCTCCCATAGCATACGCTTTACCAGATTGAGTTTTATAAATATCAACCATCATTTCTGGTGCTGTATTTTCCAGATCGGAACAAGCACAGAATGTCGCCATGACACTCAATGTTACAATCGAAAGAAAAATGTTTTTTGAAAAATTCATAGAAGTTTGTATTCAAATGAAACCCCACTACGATAGAAGTGGGCTTCTTGTTCGGTTGATACGGTTAAATCACAAACCACCCCTAAAAGGGGTGGTTTGCACTGAGCCTAGAAGGCTTTATTACTACCGAGCGCCTAAAAGACGCTTGCTTTCACTTCGTTCAAGCCTTGTGGACTGATTACCGGCCACCCTTAAAAGGGTCGACGTATTCCTTGGTTGTTAAACGATCTTCTATCTGGTCAGCTTTTTCCTGATCGCGGATATACTTTTCTACAGTCGCTGAATTTAATCCAACCGTACTGACATAGTACCCCGTGGCCCAAAAGTGTTTGCTGCCAAACTTGTACTTCAAATTTGCATGGCGTTCAAAAATCATCATCGACGATCTGCCTTTTAGATAGCCCATAATGTCTGACACCGCATATTTAGGCGGTATTGAGAGAAGAAGATGGACATGGTCGCTCATTAAATGACCTTCTATAATTGTCACTCCTTTCCATTTACACAAATCTTTTATAATTTCACGTATATCGGCCCGCAATTGATAATAGATTATTTTGCGGCGATACTTAGGAGTAAATACTATATGATATTTGCACACATATTTTTTGTGCGCTAGACTTTCTGCCATTTTGGGATGTCTCCTGTTGATAGTGTCGGCTTGAACAACTAAACATTATCAATTTTGGGGACATCCTTTTTCATTCATTCGTTAGTGCTGAAGCTTCAATCTCACCCGCATGCGGGTGGTTGTTAAAGACGATGCTTCGCATCGTCTTGATCCTAAAGGATTAATAAATAGCTCCCGCTCTCACGAGCGGGAGCTTTTTTCTTTATATAAAAATTTTAAAAGAACTGAATAAAATCATCGATGCTTCGAGCTAAAACGCAACTTTCAATCATATACGTAGCATACTTTTTCCAATAAGGATCTGTGTAAGTTTGAACGCCGTCCTTCAATTCGGCATTGGCATGACATGTCATTTGAAGACCGTCATCCTCAACAAGTTCACCATTTTCGAGAGCACAATCCATTCTGAATTCTTCTCTGACAGTAGAATCAACCGATAGCAAATATTTTATAGCAGTAAGGTCTTTATAGAATTTATGATCTTTTCCGTTAAAGTGAACTTCATAACGAGGCATAAAACTAAAATGGTTATCGAGAAAATAGCTGTTGAAATAATCTTCGTTACTCATTTGCACGTAGTTTCCATCTATATCAACATAATTAATTCCACAGCTAACATCTATTCCAATTTCAGGAAAAGACTCATAGCCATGTCTAAACAAAATATCGCCATGGACCAAACCATCCTCATCCTTCATTGCCATGTAGGTTTGCCGATTCATTTTATATGTACTATAATCACTGGGAATTTTTTCATCTATAAGACGTACGGTAGGATCGATATTAAGGATTGATTGAACAGCCCTGTCAAAGGATTCATGAGCAGTAACCGAATCTGTCTGATAACCGGTTTCTCCTGCTATATGACTATAAGTCACCGCAGTTCCTTTACGAACACTTGTAAGAGCGGCCACAGTCCCTTCATCTCGTAGGTACGAAAGTACAATTAGAGAATTCGATGACCCAGGCTCTACAGACGAACTAGAGAGTTCAGCCATCGTGTTCGTTTGTTCATCAGCCCCCACCACCTTATTATCGGAACAAGCGGTAAAGGCGCCCATCACGCTCATGGCTGCGAGCGAAAGCGGAATGATTTTTTTGATATTCATGGTTTCCTCCTTATACTTTTTCCGACAGCGGGAAAAGCTGTAAATTTAAACGATAAACTTGGTTGATTTTTTTGGATTCGCCAGCAATGGCAATAACTTGTTTGCGGAAACGGTCCACCTCTTCGGAGAGGCGTATTACCGTAGCTTCGTCCACGCCAATCGTCACACCCGAGATGTTACGTTCACCCGGAGCGATTTTTTCGATAGCTTCGCGGGCAAGATCAATCATTTGACCATTCATGGAGCGGAGAGCAAGCGTTAGAGATTCTCCAGAACCCGTAATAACTTTATCCGTTTGTTCATAAACGTTTTCACCAAGCGCCTTGAGCAAATCGAGTTTCACCAAAAGCTTTAGCGAATCGCGGACTTGCTGCGCCGTAAACGTATGCTTGATTTTTTTGACAATTTCACCTGGAAGCGCGCCAGGCATCAACGGCGCAAGTTCACGAACAACAGAATTCACCGCCGATTCATAATAATCAAATGCATCCGCATTCAACACTCGAGCATGCTGTTCACTTGCAAGCCCCTTCATCTTGAGGAACGCCTCTTTTTTCTTGTCATCGTCTTTGGCATTCGTGAATTCAACCATGAGCTTGAAATACTCGCATTCAAATTCATTCAGCCCCATCGCAGCAGCCACAAGCGGGACGCCCACGCGGCTCAGCGAGCTCTTGCCATCGCATACAAGTTTCAAGTACGATGGCGACGAGAACCCGGCGATTTTGGAAAATTCGCGCCACGAAAACGCAGAACTTCTCTTTCGCCAGTCGAAATAATCAAGCATGTACTTTCGGTAATCTTGATATTCGGTTATCGGTTTCATGTTTTAACCTCCTTACAAACTCAAATATACGTCATTTGTATACACCTCGCAATAGGCAAGATGATACAAAATTCTTGATTTTTTGCAGAAATACGCAAATTTTATAAATTTCGAAAATTTTTAAAATTTAATGAATCAGTAGTAGATGTAGATGAATCAGAGACGAAAAGGAGATTCCCCATCAAGTGGGGAATGACAAAGCCGGGGTTCGCTCAAGATGACGATGCATAACGAGAGGGTGGCGCCCGCTTACTTCGACTGCGCTCAGCACAGGCTCTGGCGGGCATGACATTGTATTTTCTAAATTTGGGGTATGAAACCGTGGAAATTGTTGGATTCTGAATTTTTGGTGGATGCGCCGTGGCTGAAGGTCGCAAAGGAAACATGCGAACTGCCAAACGGCAAGGTCATCGATGATTTTTATACGTTATGGCAACCCGACTGGGTTTTGATTCTTGCACGCACAAAGGAAGGCAAGTGGGTCATGACGGAACAGTACCGCCACGGGACGGGAAAGATTGCGCTTGAGTTTCCGGCAGGGATTATAGACAAAGGCGAAACGCCGAAAGAAGCGGCAATCCGCGAATTACAGGAAGAATGCGGGTACGGGGTAAAAGGCGCCCCCGGCACTGAGGCCGGGGTGACAATGTATCTCGGGTCGTTCCCGGTAAATCCGGATAGGCATCGCGGAAAATTCCATGTAGTGTTTATCGATGGCGTGGAACGCCTTGGCAAAACGAGCTTTGACGACACGGAAGACATCGAGACGTTCCTGTACACGGACGAAGAATTTCAGGCAAAAGTTGCCGACGGTACATTCAATCACCCGCTTCAAATCGCAGGCTATTTCAAGTGGAAATTATCGCAATCCGCCTCCCGATCTTAATTCTCGGGCTGAACGGCGTTCCAGGCTTTGCGCTTTTTAGGCATTTCAATAAACTGTACGGCAACGTGACCGTTCGCGAGAACGTGCCGGGCGTTATTGGCATCCGGCCGATTAAACACCCTTGCGTTTTTGGCGAAAATGTCTTCGGCGTAGATGCCGAAGAGACCGAACGCTTGGGCGAGCTTTTCAAGAAATTCCGCTTTGGGACCGTCATTGACGCAAGTGGAAACTGCGCGCTCAAAGCTTGCGAATGCGACCCCGCCCGCAGCAGGCTTTTGAATTACAGCCAAGGAGTCGACGCAGCCACGCTTGCGGCCCGCTATAACGCGACACTTATCCGCATTTCAGCCGACATGGTCTTTAGCGGTGACGAGAAGACAAAGCCAAACCGCCCATACGTCGAAACCGACCCGAAAGACCCCATCCACAATTACGGCAAGCACCAGGCCGAAGCCGAAGATGCAATTACCGCCATCAAGCCTGACGTCGTGATTTTACGCGTGCCGCTTCCGATGGACTACGCGCCCGGCGGATGCGCCGGCGCTATTGACTGGATTACGTACCGGTTCCGCCCCGGTCGCCCGGCGACCTTGTTCACCGACGAATACCGCAATCCGCTTTCGGGTCCGGACCTTTGCCGCACCGTACAATACATCCTGGAACATAAATTTCCCGCAGGCATTTACAACTGCGGCGGTCCACGTCGCGTTTCACTCTACAATGTCGGCCAAATCGTAAATGCCGTTGGCGGCTACCCCGCCGAACTCCTCCACGGAGTGCCGCGAATTGAAGGCGGTCCGATGCCTCCACGCGTGGGAGATATCAGCATCAATTCAGAAAAGCTCTACAAATTGCTGCCGCCAGGATTCATTAAGCCTTGGCCCGCTTTCGACTGGCTCGTGCCCGACAGCTTCGACTGGCACAAAACTTTTGGACGCAATATTAAAGACAAACGTAAAATGGGCAGCGATGAGGCTATCACAAGCTTGCTTGTCAACGGAGTAAATACGTTTTTTATCCGCGAGTTAGGCGGAACAAGAGCGTAAACGATTTGCGGCCGCCACCATCGCTACCATAGTAATCATCTTCAAATCCGATAACACTCGTAAAAGCGAGCGCAACGCCAATCAACCAGGTTTCACTCACCCACCAATCCTTACCCACTTCATAGCGCAAGAAGTAACTTTCCGTCACCACATCATCGAAGTTGTCTTCTACACGGACACCTAAAATATCAAGCCCGCCGGAGAACCCAAAATAAAGTCCCCTCAACTGCGAAGACGGATTGCGGAACGGATAAACAGAGAAACCGGCACCAAACCAGCCATAAGCAGCAACCGCATCGAATTCACGCTTATAATAAGATTCGCTACTTTCTGACTGGAAAATCAATTCGCCATTTTCATCGGCGATATAATGTTGTTCGATATTATTTTCTTCGCGTATCGCAGTACCCCTGTAAAGGCCGCCCATAAACGTAAAGTACAAGGAGACTACATTTCCAATAGCACCGCCAAATCTAAAATCTAGCGAAGGAAATTCGAAGCCACTAAAATCCCAATGTTTTTTCGGGCCCCAATATCTAACACTTTTTACAACATATCTACCCAAAGTTTTATCCCAATCGCCTTTTTCATCACGATGAGAATTATATTCGTCTTTGGACAAGCTCATGTAAGATAAACCAAGGCCTACGCTAAAAAAACTGCCGCGATGTTCACAGGGAACCGCAGGCTTATTCTCTTCTGGGATTTGAGCCCAAGCTACCGACGCAGCCATTAACGCAACGATCAATACTTTAAATATCTTCATTGTCAATTAACCACGCGTCATACGGAACGAAAGCGACAGAACATTATCGGACCTATGGGATTTGACGGTTTCCCAAACCAAGCTGCTATGAGCAAAGCCTATTCCAAAGCCAATCGCATAGTGGTCATTAATCCACCATTCCTTGCCCGTTTCCAATTCAAAACCAAATCCGCCATTTCCGGTAGCACTATCATGACCACCATTTATCACAGCCACAAACAAGGTGTATCCCAACGAGCCACCAACAAAGAATCCATTCATTGGCGAATTCTTGTCGCGAATCGGATAGAAGGTTGCGCCAAAGCCAAAATACGTTCTAAAGTTGTATGCATCGTTAGAAGTCGGAATATCTACATTTTCTATTTCAGGAACATTGATACATCCAACTTCCGTGCAGCGTTCATGATATCTCTCATTGAAATAATCTACCGTTCCCATAAAGAATCCGACATTAAAAACAGTATGGAAAGCTACCAAATCAGCAATGGCGACACCGAACTTAAATTCACCGAGAGCAAAAGAACCGCCGCTAAACTCATAATATTCAACATCATGGCGTTGACGATCATTGTATTTACCAGTATCGTCAAGGCTGTTGTAGAACCAGTTATAGGCCGTACCAAAGGAGGTGCTATTGTAGAATCCACGATGTTCACGCGGGGCATATTTGCCGATTGTAGGGACAGACTGGGCGCAAGCAAATGTTGCAATGCACAAAGTAAATATCGCAATAAGTTTATTCTTCATATTTCTGACAAGAAACGTTTAATTTGAGCAAAATATAACAAATTCAATTAGACAAGAATCTATTAAAAGATCTTGAGAAAGTCTCGGTGAAGTTGTTTATCACCGTACTTGTCTTCGGCACCGGGGGTTAAATCAGCCTCGGAATAGCCACTCGAAATACGCAAAAGCAAGACTTTGCGATTCGCATCATCATAGCGAAAGTGAATGCGGAACGTTCGATAAGCGAGCACGCCCATTTTGGAATTTTCATCGACTGTCAAGCGACGGCGTGAACTGTCAAAAACATCTTTCGAAAAATTTCCACGAGAAAGTTGCACATGAGCAAAGCTTTCCAAATCAAAAGCGCTACGTTCTGCAATCCAGCGATTTTGTTCGGCAAACTCGGTAGACATTTCGACCGTCCACAGCTCCCCCACTTGCTCTTCGACCCAGCCTGCTTTAGCATCCGGAAACGCATCCGCCATCGGGATGTACGGCTTGATGTCAAGCACGGGCGTTCCGTTCAGCAAGTCAGCCTCATCGACATAAAGCGTCAGCCCTTCGACTTTCAGGAGTCGCACGCAACTAAGACCAATCGGATTTGGGCGATATGGACTGCGGCTAGCAAAAGTGCCTACGCGATCTTTGCCCTTGGGCGGTACAGGAGGGCGCGTTGTCGGACGCCAGCCTTCATTTTCATGGAACTGGAAAATCACCCAGATGCGTTCAAAGCCATCCAAATCACGGAGGGCTGTTTCGAAATTCATCCCCGGCTTCAGCACAATGCGGCCAGGATGCCCAGCAAAAAGGCGCCCCTGTCGGGGTGCATCGTACTTGTAAACGGCATCACCGTAAAATGTACCTATCGGACAAATCTGCACAGCAGAAATATAGATAATAGAGGGAGTCGCCAAGATGTAGGGGATCAAACGCCTTTACGTCAATCGCTGTAATAACCGCGAAGGTCGTAAACCAAGTTGACCGAAACTCGGCCAGAATTCGAAAAAGACTTTCCCAAGGTCCAATCGTAGCGCAACATCAACGAAAGCCAATGAGACTTGGAACTAGACGCTAAAAGGTTATACCCGATATCGCCACCCAAGAACCAACCTTTATACGATCTATCATAAGCGCCACCCCAAACGATATCGACAAAGAGCCCCTTACGCTGCGAGAATCTATGGACCGATTCAAACGCCCATCTAGATTGGGTCTGTCCCATAGTGCCCGCATAATCCAGTTCCCAAAGCCATGAGTGATGATCCGAAAAGCCCCACACAAAAGCGAAACGCATATTCGGATACCATTTACCATAAAGATCCTTGCTACCAGCCGCAACCTCCAATCCAACATAATCAGAAAGATAGCACAACAGATCGGCAGCAATCCCCGCAAAGACGCCACCGGCAGTACTCGCAGATTCTGTAGCGCGGCACCGAGCCTCATGGGTATTGGAGTAATCCACCACTTCGGTATTGGGGCTATCGGGCTCCACATCCTGATTCATGACCAAACACGTCAACGAATAAACAACGGATTGCAGATTTTCGTCTTGCGAGAACTTTTTATGAACGCCCTTGACGACTTTGGAACCGTGCAAGCGTACCATCCCCGCCCAGTAATAATCTTTCAATTTTATCAGGAACAGCTGGACATTGACCTTGTTGCTGTTTTCGGAAAGCTTATACCCAAGCACCCCAAGAGCCGATTCCGCCCTTTGAGTTGCAAGATTCGCCTTACGGTCTTCAACATCTACAAATACGGGATCCATAAAATATACTTCGTCCGGTTTTTCGCCTTTGTAAATCTTTGACGCCTTTCCCAAAGACATCTTGAGCATGGTTTCCACGGCGTTGTCAACGTCATCCACTTCCGCGACCACAGAAGAATCCGTTTCGATTTGACCATCTGCCAAGAACTTTTTCATCTGTATATGATGCATCACAGGGTTCGTTGATGAAAAAGAAACCCCAACCTTTTCAATATGATGGCTGGGAACATAGCCCAATTCCGCCAAATAGACCGTCGCCATAGCCTTCAGCTTTTTCGCCGAAAGGTCTCGTGGGCCACGGCTATCGCCTTCAATGACCTGCACTTCAACCGCTCCCGCAAATGCAGCAAGGAACACCAACAAAGAAAAAATACGAGAAAACAAGGACATTGGATTAAAATACTAAATATCAATTGCTAATTCGCACAAAATATAGATAAAAGAGATGAGTGGTAAATTAGGATAGATGATGTACAAAAAAGGACTGCAGAGATGCAGTCCTTTGAATGTTTTGATACGTTTTTAAAGGCGACCCCGGCACAGGCCCGGGGTAACACTTTAGGCGTTAAACTTCCTCGATAGAGGCGTGATATTCCTGAAGGCTCTTCACAGCGCCGTGGCCATTACGAGCGGCGGCGATGCCCTTGACGGTGTTGTAGGCACCGGCGAGCGTCGTGATGTAAGGCACCTTGTACTTGATGGCGGCCTTGCGGATAGCGCTTTCGTCCTTGATGGCGTCGCGCTTTGCCCACGGCGTGTTGATGATGAGGTTCACCTGCTTGTTCAGGATGATATCGAGAACGTTCGGGCGGCCCTCAGCAATCTTGTTCACGACTTCGCACTTGACACCGGCTGCTTCGTAGAACTTGGCGGTACCTTCGGTAGCGTAGATCTTGAAGCCGAGCTTCTGGAATTCCTTACCGATTTCGATGGCCTGTTCGGAGAGGTTCACCTTATCAGACAAGCTAATCAGCACGGCACCTTCGTTCGGGAGGAAGGAGCCTGCGGCTTCCTGGCTCTTGTAGTAAGCGAGAGCGTAGTCGTCGGAGAGGCCGAGCACTTCACCCGTGGAGCGCATTTCAGGGCCGAGAACCGGGTCCACCTTCGGGAACTTGTCGAACGGGAACACAGCTTCCTTGGCACCGTGGTGGTTAAACTTCTTGTCCTTGAGCTTGAGGTCTTCGAGCTTCGCGCCGAGCATGAGGCGGGTCGCGAGGCGGGCCATCTGCGTGTTACAAACCTTGGAGACCAGAGGCACCGTGCGGGAGGCGCGCGGGTTGGCTTCGAGGACGAACACCTTGCCGTCTTCGATGGCGTACTGCATGTTCATGAGGCCGCAAACGTGGAGGGCTTCAGCAATCTTGCGGGTGTAATCCTTGATGGTTGCCAAGTTTTCCTTGGTGATGGTCACCGGCGGGATGATGCAGGCGGAGTCACCGGAGTGGACACCGGCAAGTTCCACGTGTTCCATCACGGACGGGATGTAAACGTGTTCGCCGTCAGAGAGGGCGTCGGCTTCGCATTCGAGAGCGTTGTGGAGGAAGCGGTCGATGAGGAGCGGACGATCCGGGGTCACGCCGACAGCCTTGGCCACGTATTCGCGGAGCATGTTCTCGTCGTAGATGACTTCCATGCCGCGGCCGCCAAGCACGAAGCTCGGGCGGATCATCACCGGGTAGCCACCGATCTGCTTGACGCAAGCGAGGGCTTCATCGATGTTCGTAGCCATGCCGCTTTCCGGCATCGGGATGCCGAGCTGGTCCATCATCTTGCGGAACAGGTCGCGGTCTTCGGCGATGTCGATGGAGTCAATGCTCGTACCGAGAATCTTGACGCCTTCGTCGGAGAGGGCGCGGGCAATGTTCAGCGGAGTCTGGCCACCGAACTGCACGATCACGCCAGCCGGCTTTTCCTTGTGGTAAATCTGGAGAACGTCTTCGAGGCTGACCGGTTCGAAGTACAGCTTGTCGGAAGTATCGTAGTCGGTAGAAACCGTTTCCGGGTTGCAGTTCACCATGATGGTTTCGTAACCCATTTCGCGGAGAGCCATTGCTGCGTGGCAGCAGCAGTAGTCGAATTCGATGCCCTGGCCGATTCTGTTCGGGCCACCGCCGAGAATCATGATCTTCTTCGGATTGTTGGAAGCGGTAGATTCGTCCTTGCAGTTGTAGGTGCTGTAGTAGTAGAACTGGTTTTCCACACCGCTCACCGGCACTGCGCACCAGCCTTCCACCACGCCGAGTTCGGTACGCTTCTTGCGCACGTCCTTTTCGCGGATGCCAAGAATCTTGGCAATGTACTTGTCGCTGAAGCCGTCCTTCTTGGCCTTGACGAGGAGTTCGTCGGCAGGCAGGCGGCCCGGAGTCTTGAGCATTTCTTCTTCGAGTTCCACGAGTTCGCGCATCTGCTGCACGAAGTAGGCCTTTTCGTAGGTGGCGGCGAAGATTTCTTCGTCGGTAGCGCCCTTACGGATGGCTTCGTACATCTGGAAGTGGCGTTCGGAGCTCGGGGTCTTCATCATTTCAAGGAGTTCTTCCTTGCTCTTCTTGTTGAAGTCCTTCGCAAAGCCGAGGCCGGAACGACCATTTTCGAGACCGCGGATAGCCTTCTGGAGGGTTTCCTTGTAGGTCTTGCCGATAGCCATGACTTCGCCCACGGCCTTCATCTGGGTGCCGAGGCAGTCATCGACGCCGCGGAACTTTTCGAATGCCCAGCGAGCGAACTTGAGCACAACGTAGTCACCGCTCGGGGTGTACTTTTCGAGGCTTCCATCGCGCCAGTACGGAATCTGGTCGAGGGTGAGGCCTGCGGCGAGCTTTGCAGAAATGAGGGCGATCGGGAAGCCGGTAGCCTTGGAAGCAAGGGCGGAAGAGCGGCTGGTACGCGGGTTGATTTCGATAATCACCACGCGGCCGGTCTTCGGGTCGTGAGCGAACTGCACGTTGGTACCGCCAATCACGCCGATGGATTCCACAATCTTGAAGGCCTTTTCCTTCAGTTCTTCTTCGAGCTTCTTGTCGATGGTGAGGAACGGGGCTGCGCAGAAGGAGTCGCCGGTATGCACGCCCACCGGGTCGATGTTTTCGATGAAGCAGATGGCGATCATCTGGTTCTTGGAATCGCGAACCACTTCGACTTCGAGTTCTTCCCAACCGAGGATGGATTCTTCGATGAGGCACTGGTGCGTCATGGAGAGTTCAAGACCGTTAGAGCAAATGGTGCGGAGTTCTTCCACGTTGTAGCAGAAACCGCCGCCTGCACCGCCCATGGTGTATGCCGGGCGAACCACGACCGGGTAGCCGATTTCAGCAACGATCTTTTCGGCTTCTTCCACGGAGTGGCAAATGCCGGAGCGCGGGGTGTCGATACCGAGCTTCTGCATGGTTTCCTTGAAAATTTCACGGTCTTCGCCGCGTTCGATAGCGTCGAGGTTCACACCGATGACCTTCACGCCGTACTTGTCCAGCACGCCAGCCTTGCTGAGTGCTGAGGCGAGGTTCAGGCCGGTCTGACCGCCCAAGTTCGGGAGGAGTGCCTGCGGGCGTTCCTTTTCGATAATCTGGGTGAGACGGGCGACGTTCAGCGGTTCGATGTAGGTGGCATCGGCCATGACCGGGTCGGTCATGATGGTAGCCGGGTTAGAGTTCACGAGCACAATCTTGTAACCCTGTTCGCGCAGGGCCTTGCAAGCCTGGGTGCCGGAATAGTCGAATTCGCAAGCCTGACCGATCACGATCGGGCCAGAACCGATGATAAGGACTTTGTCGATGCCTTCAATCTTCATTTTGTTTATCTCCGTTGACTAATTATTTATTAAAAAACAAAAAAGCTGAACCAAAAGGCTCAGCATCTTTAAAATCAAAAATGGAAATAGAAAAACCAGCGAACGGCGCAACATCGTGCATGTCACAGGTGTACATTACATTTTTTGTAATCACGTTCATCACTTTCCTATTTCGCAAAGACTTAAACTTGTGCAAATATAGAATAAGTGATAAATCCTTTCAATAGCGGGTTACAAAAAACGACTATTTTATAAGTCTTCATCCACAGAATCATCAAGATCATCCGGCTGCGGATTGTCCTGACAAATCGGAAGGCTCGGATCATCCAAGCATTCATCCGGAGTATTCGTACCAGAATTAGAAGAACATGCCATAAGGCAAAAAGCAGCAGTGGCGAAAATCGAAACAAGAATTTTGCGTCCCATATAAAACCTCTAAGTTGTTATCCGTCAATATAATAAACTCATCGCAAAAAAATTTCTATCAAAATAAAAAGGGCCGCCCTAAAGCGACCCAACCTTTGCAAAAAGCAAATCTAGCTCAGAAATTACTTCTTAGCCGGCTTGTTCTTAGCAGCGGTTTCCTTGAGAGCTGCACCAGCCTTGAAGCCGACAGTCTTGGAAGCCTTGATCTTGATGGTAGCACCAGTCTGCGGGTTGCGGCCAGTACGTGCAGCGCGGGACTTCACAGTGAAAGTACCGAAACCGATGAGCTGAACGTTGCCGTCCTTCTTGATGCCAGCAGCAATGCCGTCGAGAACTGCGTCGATTGCGCGAGCAGCAGCAGCCTTGGATTCAATGCCAGCTTCCTTGTTAGCGAGCACGGCTTCAATGAGATCTTGTTTGTTCATTTTATAACTCCTTGAGTCAGATTTGTGAATTGTTTGGTAATATTATACTTTTTTTTTCTTAGATAAGATGGTTTTTTATTGAAAAAAGTTTTTAAAACCGCATAAAATCAAGCCTTAGGAGCCAGTCTGCCCGCATCTTCTACGTACTGGTCGGCTCTAGTCCTTAATTTCTCTACATAGACAAGGCAAATACACGTGAAGGGAATCGCCACCAAAAGTCCCAAAAAGCCAAGCAACTTGCCCCAAATCGAGAGAGATAAAAGGATCCCCACCGGCGGCAAATTCATGGACTTACCCACAATGTGCGGCACCAAAAAGAAGTCCTGAATAATCTGCACGACAAGGTAAATCGTGAGGATAATCAGAGCCACTTCCCAGAACGGCATGCCCTTGTCTAGAGCGTAAACCACCGCCAGTAGTAAGGCGAGCGGAATGGTCGTGAGTTGCATGTAAGGGATCATGTTCAACGCCCCGGAGAAAAGTCCAAACGCCATGCCCATCGGGAGTCCCATCACGCTAAAACCAATTGCATACAAAACGCCAACCGTAAAAGCAACCATCGATTGAGCACGGAAGTACGTACCCATGAACTGGTCTGTCGAGCTTGCAAACTCACCCGCTTCACGACGATAGCGACGCGGAATCAAGCGGCGAATGCCTTTTCTGATTTTATGCATATCAAGCATAATGAAGACAAGGTACATGAACACGACTGCTGCACTGGAGATGCCCATAACAATCGTAGATGTCTTCGAGAGAATATCCCAAGCGCCCGGAAGAATGCGGTCAGAGACCGTCTGCACCACGCTCCACACATCAAGCGATTCCATCGCCTCGGCAATGCTATTCCAAGAAATCATCGTCTTCACGGAGGCCCACGTATCTGCAGGCAAGAACGTCATGATTCGATCACTCCAGGTGGAGTCCGTAAAGATTCGAGAAATAAGCGTCCCTAAGTATTGAACTTCATGCACGACTTTTGGAATAAAGAAATACATACAACCGCCAATAATAATTGCGGCTCCCAAAAGAACAAGTACAACAGCAATAACACGATAGCGGAATTTTATTTGCAATCTACAGACAAGCGGGTCCATGATGTAGGCAATCAAGAACGCCGCAAAAAACGGGAACAAGACTCCGCTCAAGTAATTCAGTACAACAAGAGAAACCGCTACTGCAACAGCAATCAGCACATAGCGCATCACCCTATCAAGCGTCCAATTTCTTTGCATTTTCCCTCCTGCATAGTTTCGCAGAACATACTAAAAATAGCACAAGCCCAAGCAAAATGGCACCGAGTACGATATACATCGTTTTCTTTTGGCCTTCATTTGCACCCCAGAGTCGCACATAGCGGATTTCCATTTCATCCGGAATGCCACGAAGCGTCGAAGCGCCACTTACAATTTCAAAGAAGGCGGCACGGTTCAAGTACGTTTTGCCATCATCTTCTTCAAGTCCCTGCTGCGAGAGCCACCATTCCGGAACTCGAAATTCACTGAGCGAAATTTTACTCACCGCAAAGCGTTCTTTTGAGCCTCCCATCAGCAAGTAGGGCGCCGACGGGATTTCCTTTTCCAGAACGCGAAGGTTCGCATAATCTCCATTCCGCGTATAGACCGGGTCATCCGTCAAAATGCGGAGTTTCATGGAATTCATGCGTTTCGAAGCAACATGCACTTCCATGGAATCGAACTTCGTCAGGTCAAAAACTCCGGCAGGCCGTTTGTCCACAGACTTCAAGTTAAAGCCAACGCCCGCATACGTAAACGCCTTGCCCGAATGGATGACCACAGAAGAGGTTAAGAGCGTATCCGTCAATTGGACTTCGCTTGTCGAAAATCCTCCAACAGCGCTATCGTTCAACGGAAAAACTTCAAACGTCCGCTCAGGGAAAAGCTCCACCGCCACTCCCCCACAGCGTGAATAGAAAAAGCCCCAAGCAATCAGCAGGACCAGGAAAATCGAAATTCCAATCCACCTACTTTTTTTCATCGTACTCCTTCACAGGGTGGCTACGCCCAATCGCCACGATCATAAGCCCAAGAATCATGAACAAAAAAATTCCGTAAGCCGTATTGCTTATACCGCTTGCAAAAATTTCTCGGACATTTACGACAAAGTTCTTTCCACGAGGCTGTTTCCACCCTGCTGAAATTTCCACACGCGCAACGCTTTCGTGATGCAAACGATTTTTCGAGCGCTTGACACCAAGATCGTCATACCAAAAGTCCGGGATGTAGAAATGTTCAAACGGAATAGCAATTTTGTTGCGCCCCGTTTTCACAGGGACTTCTTTCAGCAACATCTTGAACGTATTCGACTTTTGCATGTCCGTCACATCCGGGTCATACGTCCAGACTTTCACAAGGATTTCATCTGTCCCGGCGATATCAAGGTCCATATAAAGCGTATCGACATTCTTCCAGTTGTGGAATTTCTTTTCGCCTGCCGGATCAAAGTCAAATACAAGTCCACACCAAGTCGGTTTCTTTTCATCAGTCCCCAGTGCACACTGGAACAAAGCCAAGGAATCAATCGACTTGAACTGGACAACAGACGTTCCCCCGGCTGCATTGTCGTCAAATGCAGATACTTTTGCACCATCCCCTAGTGGAAACACCGTTTCAGCAAATCGCTCTTTCGGAAGCATTACATAGATGGCAACAACAATAATCGCAATGATTGCTAAAATCGTATATGATTTTTTCATTTACTCAAAAAATTTCCTTAAAGTTCTATTGTACTGAATGTAATCCAGCGGATCTTCTTCCACAGGCTTTTCACCAAAGACCTTGTTCACAAGCGAATCAATCCAATGGATAAAGAAGAAGTGATGCTTGCCTTCTTTTGCCTGCGGAGCCGCCTTGATGTCCAAAGACCACTGCAAAAGCTGTTTCACCGTCGAAGGCGGCATATGGAACGTTTCGCAGCAAGTCGTCACGTAGCCATCGAAACCGTAATGCGGGAGCTTGCCTTTCACAAGCGGCTGACCGTGATCGATGCACACCGGATTTTCGCAGGGCGGGTCCTGCACGTTTTTCTTGTTCAAGTCATTGAGCCACAATTCGCGCGTCTTGTCCGAGAGTCCGCCGTAAAAGGCAAACGTCTGGTTGCACGGGAAATAGATGGAATAACACTTCGGGCAAATCCTCAGATCAAGATTGACAATTCTGAGGGACTCGACTTCTGAACCGCAAAAAGAACATTTACACATACTTTGAATATAGTTAATTCTATATTTAACCGCATGGCTAAAGTAGTTCAAATTACAGCAGAAAATTTTGAAGAAGAGGTCATCAAGGCCTCTGAAACGCGCGCTGTCGCGATTCTTTTCTCTTCCGCAGAATATCCGGATTGCGCTCCGTACTCCCAGTTGGCAGGTCAGCTTTCCACAAGCATGGACTTTACGCTCGGCGTCGTAAGCTGCGATGACCGCGAAAACATGCGCCTTATCCAGATGTTCCGCGTGCAGTCCGTCCCCGAGATTCACGTGGTCGACAAAGGCCAGATTGCAGACGTCATCCAGGGCGTGCTCCCCGAAGCAGACCTCAAGAAGCGTCTCGAAAAGTTCTACGTCTCCGAAGAAGCCCGTTTCCAGACCGCACTCGAAGACGCCATTGCACAAAAGAACTTCGACCAAGCGCTCCCGATGCTCGATGAAGCTCTCGCCAAGAACCCAAACGACAAGAAGCTCCAGCTCCTGTGGGCAAAAGCAAGCCTTGGTCTCGGCGATACCGCAAAGGCAAAAGATATCCTCTCCAAGTTTGTCGAAAGCGACGACCAGTACCGCGAAGCCAAATCGCTTTTGGAACTTCTCGACTTCCACGCCGAAGTTGCCAAGAAGGATGTCCAAGGTAAAGAAGCTATCGTCTATCACGAAGCTTGCAAGCTCGCCTGCGCCGAAGATTTCGAAAGTGCTCTCCAGGCATTCCTGAACTTGTACGTAGAAGCTCCGGAATGGAACGACGGCGCAGCCAAGAAGGCGATGCTCACGCTCTTCGGCGTTCTCGGCCCCAAACACGAGCTCACTTGGAAGTACCGCGCAAAGCTCAACACGATGATGTTCATTTAACAGGCAACCACAAGGAAAGCACCCGTCCCAATGACTTTACTTCTCGCCATCATGTTCATCGTATTCGTCGTGGGCGCGCTCATTCACGGGTATTTTTCCTTTGCCAACGTTGAATACAGCTTTCGCGAGCATCCTGTGCAATTCGTTGTCGTCCTCCTAATCATGCTCGGGGCGGCAATACTTTGCACGTACCTGTTTCTCAAAGAAATCGGTGTTCTGAAATAGCAAAAAAACGCGGCTCGAAAAGCTGCGTTTTTTAATTACTTTGTCAAGCCCTTTGCGGGCTTTTCTTTTTTAAGCTTTAATTACTTGCACTTGGAATTAGCAAGGTTCAGCAAGTTCTTATAAGCGGCCATGCACCTTCTGTGATCTTTGGTGCCTTCAACATAAGAATAACATTCGCCAAGCTTGTTATTAGCCATATCGCGTTCCTTGCACTTTTTCGGAGCGGCTTCGGCAGCCGGCTGAGCCTTCTGCTGTTGCGGCTGGGCAGCCTTGATCGGAGCATCATAAGAGTACACGAACACTTCAATACGGTTGTTCTTCATGCGGTTATCCGGAGTTGTATTCGGAACGAGCGGTTCATCGCCACCCTTACCCGTCGCAATGATGTCCTGACCCGAGAGGCCTGCCATCAGCAAGTAGCTTTTCACTTCTTCGGCGCGCTTCAGAGCAAGTACACGGCTTCTTTCCGGACGGTCAAGGTTATCCGTATGAGAGACAATTTCAATCGTCTTGCCGTTATAGTTTCTCAAGTGGCTAGCAAGTCTGTTCAAGCCGTCAGAAGATTCGCGCGTAAACTTGGACTGCCCCACACCGAACGTCACACCCTGCAAAATGAACTTTTCGAGGATGGTCTTGTTCGCCTCATTTTTAACGTTATTCGCCGGAGCAGCAGGAGCCTGAGACGTCTTCACAGCCGGTTTTGCAGAAGACGGAGCATTCTTCACACAACGGAGCTTATTCGTATAAGCGTCACCATGCTTGAAATACGGAGAAGCCTTTTCACGAATGGCATTGTACTTCCAGTCCACATAGGTCATTTCGTTACCGTTGCTGGAGGCCGTCCAGTAGCCACGCTTGAAGTCAAAATTCAAGCTGCACGGATTTTCCTTCACATCGCGATTGGTTCTTGCACGCTTGTCGTTTGCACGCAAGTCAAAATCAGAAGCCTTCGAGAAAAGCTGTTCGTATTCAGCCTGTTCAGGGACATGCCAGCCACTCGGGCAAGCACGACCAAGGCTTCTGGCTTCCATTTCGTCCAAGCGATCGAGAATCAAGTCTTCAGCCATCCACACCTGGTCGCCAATCTTGAGCGTCCTATAAGTCTTTCCGGTCTTGTCCATCACGCCGCCTAAACGGTCCTTGCATGCCGCTTCCCAATTCTGGATGCAACGCACAGAATAGCCATTCGCCTTACGGCCCTGGAACGCAAACGTTTCGAGATTCTGTCCTCTGAAGCTCATGGCATCAGCGCGGTCACCGCCCTTTTCATCGCCAAGCCAGAAGAATGCACGGTTGCCAAGGTCGATATAGCGTTCGCCATCGACATAGTAACCGCCGTCAACTACTCTAAAGCCGTTCAGATTAAAGTCCTGGTAGTTGAGATCATCGCCCATCGGCAAGCTCCATCCATCCGGGCAAGCCTTCTTTGCAGCGTTCCACGTATAAAGTCTACCGTAGTTTTCGCAATTTTGGGTACTGTTGTCATAGCAGTAGCTTTCCGGCAAGCGGAACTTCAAGTTTTCGGCCATCCAGACGCGGCCACCAATCTTTACTGTAGAATAGCGTTCGCCATCGCGGTTGTCGATCAAGAGGTTCTTCGACTCATCGTATGTCG
Organism: Fibrobacter sp. UWB3; assembly: GCF_002210405.1. Lineage (NCBI taxonomy): Bacteria > Pseudomonadati > Fibrobacterota > Fibrobacteria > Fibrobacterales > Fibrobacteraceae > Fibrobacter > Fibrobacter sp. UWB3. Next base: position 26,945 of record NZ_MWQJ01000007.1, on the reverse strand, counting down.
AAGTATTCTGGTACTTGTTCGAAGCATACTGGTTCTGCTGAACCGGCTGAGTAGGACGCAAACCCTGCAGGGCACGTTCTTCTTCAGAAATGCTGCAGTCATATTCCTGCGGAAGCTTGCCGAAATAATAGTTGTACTTATCCGGCGTAATCCAGATTTCACTACTACCAACAGACGAACGCATAAAAGAACGCGGATAATTGACGCATCTGTAGAGCACATTGGCGCAACGATCGTCCTTCTTTTCCGTTCTATACGTGTCCTCCATATCCGGACAGCGCCAGTAGCAGGAATTACCGAACATATCGTCAAAGCTACAGGTAATCACGGTTCTGTCGCCAGACGGAGCGGCAAACGCCGAACCGGCAGCAAGAAAAGTAGTAGCTACAGCTAGAGCGTACTTTTTATTCATAAAGACTCCGTATTCCAACACAATTGATGTGTAATATTTGATTAGGACAAAAATACATTTTTCACAATACGTATTTTTTGATGATCCAATGAATTAAAGAGTTTCAACAGCACTTAAAAAGAAAACTTTTGTTTACATTCAAATTCCTATCTTCAGGCTCCAAGTTCTAATTTTTGAGCTCTAAATCATCCCACATTTTTCCTCGTCACTCGACTCTAGTCTCTCGTCTTTTCTATCTTTGACCCCGTATTTTATTGTACAGTAAAACAAGGGACTAAATCCCACAGGAAAACATTATGAAAAAGATTCTGTTCCAAGACACCTCGTTCCGTGATGGCTTCCAGTCCATCTTCGGCGCTCGCGTGTTCATGAAGGACTTCATGCCTGCCGTTGAAGCAGCCGTGAAGGCTGGCATCACCCACTTCGAAGCAGGTGGTGGCGCCCGTTTCCAGGCTCTCTATCAGAACTGCGGTGAAGACGCATTCGACATGATGGACGAATTCCGTCGCGTTGTCGGTCCGAAGATCCGCCTCCAGACTCTCGCTCGTGGTATCAACGTGGTTGCTCTCGCTCCGCAGCCGCGCGATATGATCAAGCTCCATGCCGACATGTTCAAGAAGCACGGCATGACTCGTATTCGTAACTTCGACGCTCTCAACGACGTCAACAACCTCATTTACTCCGGTAAGTGCATCACGGACGCAGGACTTGAACACGAAGTCGTCGTCACCATGATGGAACTTCCTCCGGGATGCGACCTCAACGCCGCTCACAACCCGGAATTCTACGAACGCATCCTCCGCAACATCTTGGACGCCGGTGTTCCGTTCGCTTCCGTCTGCTTCAAGGACGCTTCCGGTACGACGAACCCGACCAAGGTCTACGAAACGTTCAAGCGCGCTCGTAAGCTCCTTGGCGATAAGGTCGAACTCCGCATCCACAGCCATGACACTTGCGGTACTGGTGTGGCTCAGTACAAGGCTGCTATCGAAGGTGGCGCTGATGGCGTCGACCTCGGCCGCAAGCCGCTTTCTGGCGGTACGGCTCAGCCGGACCTCTTCTCCATGTTCCACGCCCTCAAGGGTACAGAATACAAGCTCGCCCTCGGTGAAGACAGCATCGTCGACGATCACATTCCGGAACTCATGGAAGCTAACAACGTCGCTGTTGAATGCCTCAAGGACTACAACTTCCCGCCTGAAGCACGTCAGATTACGACCGACGTTATCTTCAGCCCGATGCCGGGTGGCGCTCTCACGGCTAACACGCTCATGATGCGCGAAACCAAGACCTTCCACCTTTTCCCGAAGGTTATCGAAAACATGAGTGAATGCGTCCGCCGCGGTGGCTTCGCTTCCTCTGTGACGCCGGTTTCTCAGTTCTACTTCCAGCAGGCTTACATGAACACCTTGAACCAGGCTGCCGGTCGCGGTACGTGGTTCAAGATGACCGAAGGCTACGGCAAGATGCTCCTCGGTTACCAGGGTAAGACTCCGTGCGAACCGGATCCGGAACTCGTGAAGATTGCAGCTGACCAGTTCAACATGAAGCCGTTCAAGGAAGCCTATCCGGGCGTCCAGTGCGCAGAAGAAATTCTTCCGCCGGGCATTCCTGCTGCAAAGAAGCTCCTCGAAGAAAATGGTCTCCCGGTCAACGACGAAACCATCTTCATCACGGGCTGCCTCCAGACGAAGGCTGGCAACAAGGGTATCGAATTCCTCAAGGGCAACCGTCACATTGGCGTGCCGAAGAAGGATCCGAACGCAGCACCTGCTGTCGACACCAAGAACATGAAGGCCGGTGCAGCAAGCACCTACCGTATCGCCCTCGGCAACCAGAGCTGGGACGTTCAGGTTCAGACCCTCAGCAAGTAAGAGTTTTCGCGAAGTCCTCTGGGCTTCGTTCAAGACTTTACAAAAAAGACTTCGAGCATCCGCTCGAAGCCTTTTTTATATTCCCCAAAACGCAGAAAGGACCTCAAGAAAATTCTTGTGGTCCTTATTTTCAAAGGAAATGAAGGAAATATATGAACAGAGAAATATTCAGAACAAACTAGACCAACATTTCATTCAGCGAGCATACGCTAAAAGCTAAACGTCTTGCCGACATTCACACCATAGCCAACTTTTTCTACGGCAAAGATACCGCCATGGAATCCAGACGGATGGAAGTAATTCAGCATGAAGCCGATATTCATCGTCTTGAGCCACATGAAGTCCGCATCCAGAGCAATCACGCCATACTGTCCGAGCCTTGCGCCAACGCGAGCTGCAGAATAAAGCTTTACGCCATATCCTTCATCGTCATTTTCGGCAAGAATCTTCCCAAGATCGTCACGAACGTCATCGAAATCGCCACCACCTTCAAACAGCTGAATACCGGCGCCAAGTCCCAAAATCATAGGGCCAACGTCAAAGTCAGCACCGATGGCGATACGTTCCTGCAAGCTCCAAAACGAATACTTTTTCTTCCCTTCCGAAGACGCAAGCCAAGCCATATAGCCATCATTGCACTTGCTCGCTTCCGAGCAATCGAACGAAGCCTTACCGCCCTTGCCTCCAAAAGCCGCTTCTACGTACAACGGAGACGCAGCTCCAAGAGGTCTATAATTCAAGGCCGCCGTTCCGCCAGCAGAAAAGCCATCCTTGACGTTAAGCCCCGTCATCTTCGCACCTCCATAAGCATCAACTGACAACGCCATCGAAGACGAATCTCCATTAACAGCGACACGAGGCTGATGAGCCACAATCATCTGAGACGACCCCATCGAACTCAAATGCGGATTCAAGCAACCGCACAACGACAAAGCTGCCACAGACAGCATACAAAAAAGTATTGATTTTTTCATTTTGTTCTCCAACTTATTTGTTTTATGCAAACAATATATCTTATTTCGTTTAGCATAACAAGCCACGCTAATTCAGCATTATCGATTTAATAACACAACGTTCGTTCACCTCCACTGACTGCAGATTCAAGCGGTGAGCGGATTTGGAGCTTTTCGGAGTGACATCCGTATCGATAATTTCATCCAACGGTAAAATTTTTCGAACAAATCCATTTTGCAAACTACCGTTATCAAGGTTTGATTTCAAAAGCTTTTTTGAGTCAAAATAAACGAGTGTTCGCTGGCAAGTTCCAGGCCAATAATCAACGACAAGATTGTCATAATCATCCATAGAAACCATCTTGCCCAATTCAATATAAACGCCATGGCGTGCCCGGTTATACCTAATCTCAAGTCCTGAACCAAGTTCATCGGCATAAAGACCGACATGGACATCCGAATCCCAAGGGAAATACTCATACGAGTTCGGCAAAATTGTCGCCGAAGCTATTTTCGGCGGAACCTGAGTTTCACCACGGGTATTCAATACCATATGCGGGTTTGCGACAGTCACATCCCCTCCATCCGAATTCAGTACAAGACGGAACCAGCGCATTCCATTAAGCGCCCCATCATTTGCAGGCATCTGCCAGCGGAGCGTATGGGACATTCCATCAACAGGGACAGAGACCTCGTTAAGTTGCAAAAAGCCGGAACAGTTTTTCAATCGGCAGACAAGCAACTCAGCCTTCATCCAGTTTCCCTTCGGATTTTCTACCTTGACGTCCACTTCAAAAGATGTATTCGGCAAGATATTTCCACCATGGTCCCATAACGCCACCTTTTTCCAGCCCGCCGGAGCCTTAAATTTTACAACAGGATTCTTTTCCGTCGCAGCAGCGTCATAATCATAACGAGCATAGGCAAAAGGTATTTCCTGAACAGCGCCAGCATTAAGAATCATATCCGGCATTTTTGTCCAATCCATGCAACTCGTATTCGGAGAGAAATAGCCGACCAGTTTTGGATTCCTATACCGTCCAAGATCATAATCATAATCGTACTTCGCCACTTCGCACAAAATACGCCACATATCGACCTGCATTCCATTCAATACAGCCGCATTCAAAGCGCCATTTTCAAAAGGCATCTCAACATGGCGCCCACTAATCGTTTCTGCAAAACGCGGATGCGTCGGATCAACGGCAAATGTCGCATTCGCCGTACTCCTTTCTCCTGGATTTTCAAACGGGAATCCCTGATGAGATTGTGTAAAGCCGCAGTCCGAAAGCATCGCCAGTTCACCATTGCATTTCATGTCCATGGCGCTCACCGTCGGAATAAAAGTACTTCTATCCTGTTTCAACACATCTTCTTCCCAAGAAGCATCCAAATCAATGTCAAAGAAAAGGGCATGAGCCTTCATATTTTCGGGCATGGCATCCAAAAATCCATTTCGAAGCGAATTGTAGATAGTCGCTGCAAACGGATACGTCGAGCCCTGAATAAAGTCATACGTTGAAGAGCCCTTGCGTTCCCTATATTGGGCATTTCCCGTCTTTTCCTTTAAACGGTTATAACTGATTTCTCCATCTTTATCAGAATACGACAATCGGCTGACCACAGATCCCAACGTAAACGGCCCTTTCTTTACAGAACGCTGTAATCGGTAATATTCATTCTTATGAGCAGGACTTTCCCCTTTCAGTTGCCCCTGTGCAATAAGAACCGCCGGGAATCCCTTATATTCCGCAGCCTTGCGATAATCTTCGAAGAGAAACCTTCCTTCCGTTCCTAAATGAGATTCACAGACCACCCCAAAACATGTATTCTCATAGAATAAAAGGTCTCGTGCTCCTTTCGACATCAACACATCCTTAAACATTTCCGCCGCAGAAGATCCGCCAACCTGCCCCCAAAAAGCAACCGTACTAAGAAGCCCAAGAGGCATCACAGCACCTTGATGAGGCGAATCCAGCGACGAGAACAAGCGAATTGGCGCATCCGTTTTTTGTCGGTGCGTATCGTACAAATAAGCACCATACCTTCCAATAACACCGCCTTGACTAATCCCCATAATGACAAAGCCATCGTCCTTGGCACCAGGGAACGGGAAATGCAGATTGTTATTCAAAAAAGAAAGCAAACGTCTCAAGGTCTCGGAATTATCCTGAAGCGATGTTCGAACCGTTTCCATAAACTGCACAAGGACAGGAGTATAACCAAGACTCTTGAGAATCTGAGGCAATCCAACCTGTTGCAAATCATTTTGCAAATCCGTCAACGTTCTTTTTTCAACAGGGTCAAGATTAATGCCGTCAATAATCAAGAACGGACGTTCCAGATAAATCCCGGACGGCGATGTTCCATCTTCAGGAGCATCCATAAAACGAACGCCCACCACGAACTTGCCATCACCACAAGGATTCCCAACAGCATCTACACCTGACTTGGCCAAAAGCAAAGTGCTTAGACAAAAGCGGTCCTCAGAATCCACATAAAAAGGGTAATCCTTAATCGCAGCAAAACAATGAGTCGATAAAAAGACTATAAGAGTAAAATACAAACAACGAATCATTATTTCACCTCCACAAACAGATTCTGTTCAACAACCTTTTCGTCATTTTTAAGCATGACGACAATCTTCTGTATACCAGAGGACGGAAACTCAAGTTCGAGCCGCCCCTTTAGCGGAAGAGCCTTACACGTTCCAGAAACGCAAACCGAGACCGAAGGCAATTCCCTTAGCTTTGTCACAATAAAATAGGGGTCAAGCAAAAGACTTATTTTAGAACATCGCACATACGACGTCGGAAGCCCCGCCATGAGCAAATGTGCATTTACATTCTGATTCATGGAGCATACAGAATCTGCACATGCACTATAGACATAATCCAAATCAGCAACAAGCAATGGAATAACCGTATAGTCCGATTTTGCGGCAACCGCTTCGGCCTCAAAATAAAGTTGCTTCGGATTCGCCACCGCATTTTCACGCAGACGATTGCGCACAACAGAATACAAGTTATCGTACCATACCATTCTTGAATTTCTAGGAGTCATCTCCGTCGCACGAACATTGTTCATGATTTTCATGTGCTCGAATTCACTCACGAGAAAATCAGCATTCGTTGTAGCAATGAAATTATTTCTCTCTTGAGGCGTGTATGCGGCGCTAAATTCAGACTCTACCGCAGGCAACAATCGCGCATCGCGATGTTCCGACCACGATTCCACATTGGTAAATTCATATTCCCAAGAGACCGCATCCGCAACAGTTCCCGTTGGCAAAGAACCACCAGCAGCACCACTTTTTACGCAACTGAATTCAACATCATCGATAAAAAGCGTCGTATATTGATATTGCGGAACATGGAACAGCCCCACGCCCACATTAGCAACATCAAAAGCCCCTGTTACACCAAAGCTTGCAAGCGGAATTTCAAGCGAATGCGTTTTATCAGCCGTAAGCGTTGCATAATAAACGCCACTTTCCGATGAAGCGCTCTTCAGCCATACACCCAGTTTTGCATTTTGCGTTGCACGCACCTTCAAACGAAGGACTCCTCCATCCACATGCAACGGAAGCGAAGGAAACGAAAGCAATCCTTTCCAGTCCCCTTGCACATTCTTAATGCCCGACAACCGGATATACGGAGCAATCATTCCATCAAGGTTTCCCCAGTTCGCCTTCCATTCCGGCGGCTCCGGGAAACTTCTCCCCGCTTCAACCATTTGACCATTGTCGCTACCGTCAGTATACAGTGCGACGCCCTTACATTCCGAAGCAAAGCCTTTGAAAGCCAACAAGGCTCCCGCTAAGGCTATGCCCTTAAACATCCTATACGTCATAGGATTTCCCTTTATATTTTTTTGATGATTCGGCCTACTCAGCCGTGATTATATAGAGAACGATATATGAAAGAATGTAAGTAACTATATAAGAAATCGCCTTAGGATAACCCAAGGCGATAAATAAACTACAATAATTTTTTAATTGTGTAAAGGGGTTAATAAAAAATTTTGTGATTTTTATTTTTTCAAATGAATAATCAAGTCACTAATATAAACATCATCGACAATATTCACAGAATACTCATAAGCTCCCATATAAATTAAATCTAGACGCTTTTCAAAAGTAGAAAGCCCTAGCCCACTTCCCTTGCGGCTCGACTTTCTCGGGAAATTGGAATTTTCAGAATGGAAGTGGAGTTCATCGCCAGCCTGCGTAATGGTGATATGCGCAAAGCTCTTGCCGTTTGGATTCACACAATGCTTCATCGCATTTTCCATCAAAGGCATCATCAGCAACGGCTCTATCATCATGTTCGGATTATCAAGTTTTACATCAAAGACAAAATCAAAACTTTCATCGAGACGGAGTTTTTCCAAGTCCGCATACTTTTGCAAAATTTCCACATCTTCTTGCAATGGGATATACTTGTCCTTGACCTGGTAAAGCATCATTCTCAAAAGTTGCGAAAGTTTGTTCATCGAACTTTCAGCCCGCTTCGGATCAATCTGGATTAAAGCAGAAATGTTATTCAAAGTATTAAAGAGAAAATGCGGACTCAGCTGGTTTTTCAAAAAATCCAGCTCGTACTGCAATTCCGAGCGTTTCTGTTCGCGCAAAATAAACGCACGCACAATCTGTCGGAACATCACGTGGTACAGCACGCAAAGAATGCAAACAAACACAACAAGGATAGTAAACGATATAACGGGCCAAACGCCAAAGTGTCCTTTAACAAACGAGAAACAATAGGAACTAAAGAAGTCACCAACCCCTTCGTTCGGAGAACGTTCCATCACAAAGAACGCCACTTCTCTAAAGAACAACGTTGCCACCACTAAAACGGAATTACAGACAAAATACGTCGCATAGCGTTTTTTAAACACAAGCTGCGGCACCAAGAACTTCTGGTTCAAAATGAAAACGAAAACCGTACTCAGCATGGGCAAATAAAAGCCCACAAGCCCTTTAATGTTCACACTCATATTCAGCGCATTTGTCGGATCCAGAATAAGTACCAACGGGAACAAAAGCATGAACAGCCAAACTAAAAACACGGGCAAAAAGAGCGGAATAGGGAACTGAACCAAGTCGCGTTCGTCTTTCAAGAGCTCACGAAGCCTGTTTTCATTGCGTTCAAAGCCGATTTCTTGCAGAACGGCGAATTTGTTACGAGTTCTTTGGAAAAGACCTTCACACTTTTCAGTGTTATTTGTAGAAACTTTGTCATTCATACTAAAAAATTTAGTCATTTGACCACTATTTTGGCCCGTCATGACAATTTCGTGACAAAAATCACGAACTTTTTTAACAAAAACTCAATTTAACTTTTGCACGCACCATTCTAAGTAATGACACAAGGAATTCAATCTGGAGGTAAATTTGATAATGTAAAAATGAGGAGGTCACCATGAAAACCCTTAACAATCGAGATCAGAAAGACATCTACATGCAATACCTGAACGACATTTCTCGTTACCCGTTGCTCACAAGAGAACAGGAAACGGTATTGCTCCAGAAATCCGCCGAAGGCAACAAGGCAGCCTTGGACATGCTGGTCAACTCCAATCTTCGCTTTGTCGTGAACATCGCTAACCTCTACAAGGGTCGCGGTCTCGACATCATGGAACTGATTAACGAAGGGAACATGGGACTCATTGAAGCGGCTCGCCGTTTTGACCGCTCCCTCAAAATCAAGTTTATCAGCTACGCCGTGTGGTGGATTCGTCAGAACATCACCCGCGCTCTCTCCGAAAAAGGCCGCATGATCCGCATTAGCGCCGAAAAGGAACTGATGCTTCGCCGTTTCAACCGTCACGCAAAGGACGTTCAGCAGGTCATTGGCGGAACTTACACCGTCAACGCCCAGTCGCTCGAAGGCCTTTCCAAGTACAAGGCTAACGACATCGAAAAGATTTTGATGATGGGCAACACCACTTCTTCACTCGACGCCCCTGTCAACGAAGATGGCGATGCAACACTTGGCGATACCATTTCCGATTCTCAGAGCCGTACCGATGAACTCGCCGATAGCAACAACCGCACCGAAGTTTTCGACAAGGTCATGGACAAGAACCTCTCCAGTCAGGAAAAAGAAATCATCAAGCTCTATTACGGTTTCAAGATGGATTCCGACCTGAATTTGAAAGAAATCGCTCCGATGGTGGGTCTTTCCAAGGAACGCGTGCGCCAGCTCAAGGAAAACGCCTTGAACAAGCTCCGCGAAGCCAACGTCGAACGCCTCCTTTGCGAAGCTGCATAACACGAATTTTTGCTCCCAACAAGTTTCATACTCTCTCCTTTCGTAAAAAAACCGGCTATTCATAGCCGGTTTTTCCGTATATAGTGGTGTTTTTTTATAGGAAATTGTATCTTTATCGCATGATGTTTAAATCTTTTTGTTTCCGCTCTGTATTTATGGCTACGCTGTCCGCGCTTTGCTTCGCGAACGCTGCAACCGAAAAGAAAACTCCTCCTGGAGATTTTTACGATGAAGTTTCGCGTTTGAACAAGGTTCTTTCCGAAGTCAACCGCAAATACGTTGAAAACGTCAACCCGACGGAACTCACGGACGCCGCCATCAATGGCATCAGAAACATTTTGGATCCGCACACAACGGTTTTCGCGCCCAAGGATTACGAAAGCCTCCGCGTTTCGATGGAAGGTAAGTTCGGTGGCGTCGGTATCACGATCAGCCTCCGCGACAACATCCTCACGGTTATTTCGCCGCTTTCCGGCACTCCGGCATTCAAGCTCGGCATCCGCGCTGGGGACCGCATCCGCAAAATCGATGGCAAAGAAACAAAGGGCATGTCGCTTGATGACGCCGTCAACAAGCTCCGTGGTAAAATTGGCACCGACGTGACGGTCGCCATTGAACGTGAAGGTGTTCCCGATCTCATGGACTACACCATCACCAGAGCAGAAATCATCGTCCACGCTGTTCCGTATTACGGCATGGTCACTCCAGACATCGGCTACATCAAGCTCGCCACCTTTAGCGACAAGACTACAAGCGATGTCGAAAACGCCCTCCGCAGCCTCCAGAAGCAGGGCATGAAGAAGCTCATCCTCGACATGCGCTACAATCCGGGTGGACTTCTGAACCAGGCTATCGAAATCAGTGAACTTTTCCTCAAGCCGGGTAACGTCATCGTGAGCACCCGTGGCCGCACCCAAAAGACCGAAAGTGCCGCCCGCAGGACTCCGCTCGTGAAGCCGGAAGTTCCGATGGTCGTCCTCGTGAACCAAGGTTCCGCCAGCGCCGCAGAAATTGTCTCTGGCGCACTGCAAGACTGGGACCGCGCCTTGATCGTCGGTAAGACCTCATTCGGTAAGGGTTCCGTGCAGACCATCTTCCCGCTGGACAATGCTGGCAACGCACTCAAGCTCACAACAGCTTTCTACTACCTCCCCTTCGGTCGTTGCATCAACAAGCCTGAAAACGGCATCAAGGGCCTCACCCTGCAAGACGAAGAATACGAAGATGAAGAAAAAGACGCCGCCAAGACTGATTCCGTGAAGGCCGACACTGCCAAGCGCGACACGTTCTACACGAACAACGGCCGCATGATGTTCGGCGGTGGCGGCATTAAGCCGGACGTCGATGTGGAACTCGATCCGATGCCGTGGGTTGTCCAAGTCCAGGAACGCATGGCCATGTACTTCAAGTTCGCCGTCAAGATTCGTCCGAGTCTCGAAAAGGCTCAGGTCAAGGTGAACTCCGAATGGACCGTGCCGGATTCTCTCTTCACGCAGTTCAAGGCATTCTGCAAGAAAGACACGAACTTCATGAAGGTCAAGAGCAACGCTCTCGTCGGCGTGGACCAGCTTGAAAAGAGCATCATCCGTGAACAGAACTACATGGGTGACAGCGCCAAGACCATCTCTGATTCTACGCTCGTGAAGCGCATCAGCGAAATGCGCAAGGCTCTTGAAGATAACCGCGATGCCCAGTTCGAAGCCAACAAGGACTACATCAAGGACGGCATCAAGCGCGAACTTCTCACGGCATTTGTGAACGACTCCGTCAGCACGGCCTTCTCGCTCAAGCGCGACAAGCAGCTGAACGAAGCCATCAAGTACCTGAGTGACACGCAGCTTTACAAGAAAGCCATCAGCGCTCCGCCGAAACAGAAGAAGAACGCTGCAAAGCCTAAGAAGTAACGGTTCAATTTGATTTCTTTAATGAACAAAATGGCCGAAGGCCTCGGACGAGCCGTAAGACGCTTCCTGAACAAGGTGGTGGGTTACGTGCTGTTCATCTGGGAACTGTTCAAGAACATTCCCGGAGCCTTCACCAATTTGCACACGACTGTAGAACAGATGCACCATGTGGGCATCACGAGTATCCCCGTGGTGTTCGCCGCCTCGCTTGCAACAGGCGCCATCATGTCTTGGCAGCTTGCCTACCAGTTTGGCGACATGATCCCCATGATGTTTGTGGGCATGGCCGTCGGCAAGTCCGTGATGGTGGAACTCTGCCCAATTCTTACGGCGATGGTGCTTGCAGGGCGTATCGGCGCTTCGATGTGTTCCGAACTAGGAACCATGGCGGTTACAGAACAGCTTGATGCATACAAAGTATTAGGGCTCAATCCTTACAAATATTTGCTTGCGCCAAGACTGATTGCAACCGTCATCATGCTTCCGGTGCTTACCATTTTGAGCATCTTTATCGGCATTGTCGGCGGTTACGAAGTCGCCCACCTCTACAAGGAAGTCTCGTGGTCGGTGTTCTTTTACGGCGTGCGCATGTTCTACCAGAACTGGGACTTGGTCGTGGGCCTTATCAAAGCAACACTTTACGGATTCTTTATTTCTAGTTACGCTTGCTTCTTCGGATTTTTCACCCATAGCGGTGCAGAAGGCGTGGGCAAGAGCACCAAGGCAACCGTGGTTGCCGGCATGACAAGCATCCTTATTGGCGGGTTCACCCTCTCCAAATTGCTGCTTGTTTAACGCGATAAATTTGTACAAATGTTCGAAACAAAACGCACGAGCAACAAGAGCTATACGGGGAACAAAGTTCAGGACATTCAGGTCCTTTTAGAGCGCGTTCTCCAGAAGAATCATATCACCGAAGATATGAACTTTAAGACCATCTCGGAGCGGTTTTCAGAGGTGGTTGGCCCCCTCTTGGTAGACCATGTAAAGCCTGAGAAAATCGACAAAAATATATTGGTGCTTAAGGTCGCCAATTCGGCGTTAAAGTTCGAAATGAACCTCCAAAAAAAAGCTATTATTGGTAAGTGTAATGCCCTCTTAGGGAAGCCTTTTATTCAAGGAATACGATTCGTCTAAGAGGGGTTTAATAGAGGAATTATGGCAGAAGAAACAGAAGAAGTAAAGAAGGCGGAAGCAGATTATAGCGGTTCAAGCATTACCGTTCTCGAAGGTCTAGAAGCAGTTCGTGTCCGCCCTGCAATGTACATTGGTTCCACCGATATTCGCGGGCTTCACCACCTCGTTTGGGAAGTGGTCGATAACTCCGTGGACGAAGCTTTGGCTGGTTTCTGCAACCATATCGAAATTTCGATTTTGCCGGGTAACGGCATCCGCGTCACCGACAACGGCCGTGGCATTCCGACCGACATCCACCCCAAGGAAAAGGTGGGCACCATCCAGGTCGTGATGACCAAACTCCACGCCGGTGGTAAGTTCAACAACAGCTCTTATAAAGTTTCCGCCGGTTTGCATGGCGTGGGCGTGAGCTGCGTGAACGCACTTTCTAACAAGCTTATCGTGACCGTGCGCCGCAATGGCCGCGTCGTCCGTCAGGAATTTGCACGTGGCATTCCATGCGGCCCGCAGGTCGATATCGGAGAATCCGACGGAACGACCGGTACGTCTGTTGAATTCTATCCGGACGATACAATTTTCTCCGAAACCGTTTACGTGTACGACACGCTCGCCACGCGTTTCCGCGAACTCGCATTCCTCATGAGCGGTCTTCGCTTGACGCTTACCGACGAACGCGATCCGGAACACAAGCAGACCGACACGTTCTGCTTCCCCGGTGGTGTTTCTGAATTTGTGCGCTACGTCGATGAACACCGCACTCCGCTCTTTAACGAACCGATCCACTTGGTTCTCCCCGACGGACAATATCCGCTCGAAGTCGCCATGTGGTACAACGACGGTTATCAGGAAAACTTCTTCAGTTTCGTCAATAACGTAAATACTTACGATGGCGGTACGCACGTGACGGGTTTCAAGACCGCACTCACCCGCGTTATCAGCAAGTTTGCACAAGACATGCCGAAGGGCAAGAAAGAAGCGCAGATTACCTCGGACGATATTCGTGAAGGTCTTACAGCTGTTATCGCCATCAAGGTTTCTCAGCCGCAGTTCGAAGGCCAGACCAAGCGCAAGCTCGGCAACTCCGAAATTGCAGGCTATGTCGCTTCTGCATTTGGCGCGAAGCTCGAAGAATACTTCCAGGAAAATCCGGCCGCTGTCAAGATTATCCTGGACAAGGTTTATAACGCCGCCGTGGCTCGTGAAGCAGCCCACCGTGCACGTACACTCGCCCGCCGCAAGAACGTCCTCGAAAGTGGCGGCCTTCCGGGCAAGCTCGCCGACTGCTCCAGCCGCGACCCGAAGGAATGCGAAATGTTCATCGTGGAAGGTGACTCTGCAGGTGGTTCAGCAAAGATGGGTCGTAGCCGTGAATTCCAGGCCATTCTCCCGATCCGCGGTAAGATTTTGAACGTCGAAAAGGCAAGCCTCCATCGCGTGCTCGACACCGAAGAAATCCAGAACCTGGTGAACGCTATCGGTACTGGCATCGGCACGGAATTCAAGATTGAAAAGCTCCGCTACGACAAAATCATCATCATGACCGATGCTGATGTGGACGGCTCTCACATCCAGACACTTCTCTTGACGTTCTTCTTCCGCTACATGCGTCCGTTGATAGATGCAGGACATATCTTCCTCGCTATGCCTCCTCTGTACAAACTCAAGATTGGGCAGAAGGAACGCTACTTGTTCGACGAAAACGAAAAAGACAAGGTCATGGCCGAAATCGAAGACAAGAAGAATGTCGCGATTACCCGATTCAAAGGTTTGGGCGAAATGTCGCCGGAACAGCTGAACGACACGACAATGAACCCGAAGACACGATTCCTCAAGCAGTGCCATGTGGAAGACAGTGTGCTTGCCGACCAGATTTTCAGCATGCTCATGGGCGAAGACGTGGAACCGCGCCGCAAGTTCATTGAAACGAACGCATATAAAGTCTTGAACGATTTGGATATTTAAATGAGTCCGACGAAAGCAGACTTCAAAGCCGTTTTATCCCAAGCTCGTGACTTGGTAAAAGTCGAGCTCGACAAGACGGAACAGGTCATTATGCAGGTGGCAAAGAATGCCCCCGCAGGGATTAGTGACCGCCTTGTAACGCTTTTTAGCCGTAAAGGCAAGCGCATCCGTTCGACACTCCTTTGCCTGCTCGCAAATTGCGGTGCTCAGAAACCGAACATAGACCGTGTTGCACATGCCTGCGCTGCCGTAGAACTATTGCACCTCGCAAGCCTCGTGCACGATGACATCATCGATGGCACAGACGTCCGCCGCGGGCAAAAGACAGCCCATCGCGAATGGGGTACGCAAGTGGCCGTGTTGATTGGCGACTATGTGCTTTCGCAGTCCATGCGCTGCGTCATTGACGAAGAAGCTCGCAACATTCCAGTCATCATCTCTGATGCCGCTGACAAGCTCATCATCGGTGAAATCATGGAACTCGACCATTGCGGCGACATGGGACTTTCTCGCAAGGCTTACAACGAAATCATCGATGGAAAGACCGCAGCGCTCATTGACGCCGCAGCACGCATCGGTGGCATTTTGGCAGGTTTCGATCAGCCGATGGTTGATGAATGCGCTAAGATGGGAACGCACTTTGGAATTGCCTTCCAGATTATCGACGACCTGCTGGACTATGGCTATGGTTCCGTGAACATGGACAAGGCAAAGTTCACCGATCTCTCGAACGGTCTTATCACATTGCCGCTCCTCTATTACTTTGAGGACTGCACAGCTGAAGAACGTCGTGAAATGGAAGGCTTTATCGCAAAGGCATCTGCAGAAGGCATTCCCGAAAAGATTCAGGACCGCCTGTTTGCAAAGAAGAGCTTTGCGAAGGCAAAAGCCGAAGCCCAGGAACACTTGGAACAAGCGCTAGCCATTGCCGACAAATTCCCGAAGAGCAACTTCACCGAAGAAATCACCGCCATGTTTGCCAGCATGTCGGAACGCGGGAACTAAGGCGACTACGAAGCAATACAAAGTAGACTAAAGCCACTTTTACAACGCTTTCTAAAAAAGACAACGTACCAAACGTTGTCTTTTATATTATTTTCTTTACAAGTGTTATGGGGCACAAGAAGGAGATCTTATGAAAAACAAGCTTTGGGGGCTTGCCATTTTGCCGTTATACTCGGCGTTTTTCTTTGTAGGCTGTGCACAAAATAATCCAACCATATCTATAAACCCGACCTGGACTGAAAAACCAACAAAAATTACCGTTGTCTTTACAGAACCTTTTGTAGATAATGTTGACGACCTCGAAGACGATCTAGAAGAATACACCGAAAAATTTACCGATTGGTACAAGGCTGAACTTAAGAAAAACTACGACAGCCTAGTCCATAAATCCATAGACGTGGATTTCAGGCAAGTCAATATTGCAGGCATGAGCATTGAGCACGATTCTGTAGGAACAACGGAATTCAACATACCAAAGCCGTCAACGATCAACATGAACGAAGGCTACTACATCGCCATTTCAAATGCGGGCTTCAGCCGCAAAGAAGATTCTTACGCTTACCAAGCCTATAATAATTCAAATTATTTATTCGGTAGCGCACTTGATTCTAGCTACGTAAAAAATTCAGGGAACGTCATCACAGACAGGGGACTTTGGTTCTTCGCCGATTACGCCATTTACAACCAGTCCGGCGAACGAGTCGCCTTTGGGCACGAAGCATTCCACAACAAGTTCCCATACGCCATGCACCGTAAGCATTGGGAAAAATGCGTCGCGGAATTTGTGAAAAAGAGTCTCGAAGAGACTCCAATTCTGAATTAAGCCATCAAAAAACGCGGCCATAACGGTCGCGTTTTCAATTCAAATGCCGAAATCCAGTTTACTTTTTGCGCATCCAGACAGCCAAGAAAACAAACACGGAGAGGAAGCAGATGGCGATAATAATCCAGAACGCCACCGGAGAGCCGACGGTCGCATCGCCGTTCATACCAAACGGGAGCTTCACGTTCATGCCGAACAAGCTTGCGAAGAATGTCGGGAGCGATATAGAAATCGTCACGATAGTGAGGTTCTTCATCAACTGGTTCACGTTATTGTTGATGACACTTGCGCGCGCATCCATCATGGATGTCAAAATGTTCGCGTAGATGTTTGCCTGTTGCAAGCTCTGCCCGTTTTCAATCTGAATATCTTCCAGGAGTTCGCGTTCAGCCTCAGTCCAGTTGAGGCTGCGGCCAAGCTGCAACTTACGAAGCAACGTATCGTTACTGTTCAAGGCGCTCACATAGTAAATCAAGCCCTTGTTCAAGCTGAACATGGAGAGCAAATACTTGTTTTCCATCGACGTATTGAGGCGCAATTCCAAGTCGTCATTGATGCGGTTGATGATCTTCAAGTGTTCATTGAAGTGTGCAATCGCAAAGCTCAACACGCGAAGCACAAACGTATTCAGGCTGTCAATTTTCGAGAACTTGCGTTCATCCATCACCGGGATGTCGCTGTCCGTAAGGAGCAAAACCCAGTCCTTGAAAATGAAGATGCCAAAAGATTCCACGCGGAACTGGAAATTATCCTCGGCAGAGTAATTCTTGGGCTTCTTAAACACGATGGTCGTAAAATCATCGTCATATTCGATACGGGAAAGTTCGTCCGAGTCAAATGCGGAGGCAATCGTATGTTCCGTTATCTCATATTCCTTAACAAGGATGCTGCGCTGTTCCTGGCTTAAAGAACCCATCATAACGATGTCAGCAGCTTCTTCGTTCGGAGCTACTGAGAGACGACCGGATTCGATTTTGTAATACTTGAGCATACCGCCCCCTTTATCGAACATGGGCAATATAGAAAATTAGTCGAAAGTCGAAAGACCAAGGATGAAAAAATTCCATTAAAAACAGCAGATAATAGCAACAGAAAAGCCCCGGCACTAAGCCGGGGCTCTCTAGTCTTAAATCTGTAGCCGCGTGGTTCGGCAGACACACCAACCTAAGCGGCGTACTCTCGTCTAATTACACACCCTTCTTGAACTTCTTGCTCCACCAGAGAACGATCGGAGAGCAGACGCACACAGAAGAGTAAGTACCGATAAGGATACCGAAGCACTGAACGAGACCGAAGTCGCGGATGGAAGAGCCACCCTTAACAGCGAGAACCACGCAAACGAAGAGCGTCGTGAGAGAGGTAATCACCGTACGGCTGAAGCACTGGTTCAAAGAGCTATTGATAGTCTGTTCGTACTTAGCAGAACCGAAGATAGCGGTATTTTCACGGATACGGTCGAAGTTCACGATGGTGTCGTTGACAGAGTAACCAATCATCGTGAGGAGCGAAGCGATCAAGGCGCCATCGAAAGAAAGGCTGAATGCCGAGATGAAGCCGAGCGTGATGATGGTATCGTGAATAAGGCCAAGCACAGCAGCAACGCCGAAGCCAAGGCCGAGCTTACCGAATCGGAACCACACGTAGAGAGCGATACCGAGCCATGCGAGAATCACAGACAAAATAGCATTGAAGCGGAGTTCCTTACCGATGGTCGGACCGACAGCGTCCTTAGCCACGATTTCGCACTTCTGGTTAGCGGCTTCGAAAGCCTTAGCCATGGCGAGTTCGAAGCTTGTGTCATCACCGCGAACGCTGATCTGGTAGGAGTTAGCAGACGTACCGCCGAGAGAGCGGACGCGAGCACCCTGGATGCCAGCCTTGCTCAAAGCCTTGTTCAAGTCGGTTTCGTGCTTGGCGTCATCCTGATACTGGATCGTATAGACCTGACCACCCGTGAAGTCGATGCTGAAGTCAAAGCCCTTCACAGCAATGCAAGCGATACTTGCAATAAGGAGGATGATAGAGAGAGCCTTGAACTTGCCACGGTTCTTCATGATCTGAAGGTTAGCATTGTTCAAAGTCTTGAAGCCAGAACCGATAGAGAGCGTTGTTCTGTCGCGCTTAGCAAGTCTCCAGTCGAACACGGCACGGGAAATCGTGATAGCGCAGAAGAGAGAAGTGAGGATACCGATCGTAAGAGTGAGACCGAAACCCTTGACAGAACCCGTACCAATCTTGTACAAAATAAGACCCGTCAAAACAGTCGTCAAGTTGGAGTCCAAGATGGCGCTGAATGCACGTTCGTAACCCTTGGCGACAGCGGCGCGAGCCGTGAGGCCGTTCTTGAGTTCTTCACGGATACGTTCGAAAATAATCACGTTCGCATCGAGAGACATACCGACAACGAGGATGAAACCAGCAATACCCGGGAGAGTAAGCGTGGCGTTAAACACGGACATCACAGCGGCAGTCACGAGAGCGTTGACCATCACGCCGATACTTGCAATGAAACCACCGAGGCGGTAGTAGGCAACCATGAACACCAAGCAGAGCAAGAGGCCGATAGCACCGGAACCGAAGCCCTGGACAATGTTTTCTTCACCGAGAGTAGCACCGACGCTGCGGCTTTCGATGATCTGCATCGGAGCCTTGAGTGCGCCAGCCTTGAGCACAACAGCGAGGCGGTTTGCTTCAGCCATGTCGTCGAGACCTGTAATCTGAGCTTCGCCGTTCGGGATACGGTCACGGATGACCGGAGCGGAGATGACCTGGTTATCGAGAACGATAGCCATCTGCTTACCGACGTTAGCAGCAGTAACAGCAGAGAACTTCTTAGGACCGATGCCGCCGAACTTGAGGTTCACGGCAACTTCACCGGCGCTCATACCATCGCTGACGCGGTACGGGCGAGCATCCGTGATATCGTCACCGCCCATTTCTGCACGGCGCTTGAGGAGGTAAAGACGCTTGGCCTTGATGTTAGCATCGCGGCGGAGCTTTTCGAGACCGCTACCGAAAGCGAAAGCGACATCGCGCGGGATGAGCTTCTGCACGCCTTCAGTGGCAAGGAGCTTCTTAACCTTTTCGACGCTTTCTTCAGCAATGAAACCGCCATTGCCGAAAGAGAGGAAGAAAGAGGAAAGGGACTGTCCGACCACGTCTGCCGGAGCGGCTTCTGCAGCAGCGGTGTCCTTCTTTTCTTCAGCCTTGGCAACACCACCAGCGAGAAGTTCATCATCAGACAAGGTTTCCTTCTTCACGGAATCAGTCTTGACGGAGTCCGTCTTAGCGGAATCAGCAATGATGTCGGTCGTCTGGCGAGTGAGGTACTGGTCGATAAGGCCAACAACCTGCGTAAACTTTTCAGATTCGGCGAGGATCTTGAATTCGAGCTTTGCCGTAGAACCCACGAGAGCCTTAGCCGTGGAGTCATCCACACCAGCCAGTTCAACGACAATGCGGTCGTCGCCAGTCGGAGAAATCTGCGGTTCAGAAAGACCGTACTGGTCAACACGGTTACGAATAATTTCAAGAGACTGTGCCTGGATGTCCTTAATATCTTCGCCATCCTTGAGGCTAGACTTGTCGATCTGGAGAGTGATACTCGTACCACCGGCAAGGTCCAAGCCGAAGTTGATGGACTTTGTGCCCAGCTTCGGATTTTCCTTGAGGAAGGTCTGCTTGGCTTCACCCTTCTTGGAGTGAACCTGAATAGAAGGCCATACAGTGTAGGCCGAAAGAATGATGACTGCGAGAATGATGAATTCTCGGAAGCCGAATTTATGTTTATTCATTTGTAATCCCTTAATAAGGCATTATACATACTAGTTGCGGGACAAAGATAGCAATTTAGTTATTAGTCGATAGTCATTAAATATTAAAAAAGGGGGATGAACACCCCCTAATTTCTGTTTAGCAAGCCCATAACGCCCGGCTTATTTTATCTCAAATAATGAATCGGGCTTCGCCTCGGTAATCGCAAGCGTCAATTTCTTCTTGCCGAGGGTACGGACAATTTCCAAGCGCCCCGCGCTATAGGCAATTTCAAGCGAGCCATCACGCAGCACGCGTTCCTTATTACGGAGCGCAATCAAACCCTTTAAATAATCATAGACAGGCGCCTTCTGCATTTCCGCAAATTTATCCCACGGGAATGCCCGGCGATTGTCAGGATCCTTGCCGCCCAACATGCCGATTTCGTCGCCATAATATATACACGGAGCGCCCGGCAAAAAGAACAACAGCGTAAGCGCAAGCTTCACGCGCTGCAAATTTGAGCACGGAAGTGACGCAAGCCGAATCGTATCATGGCTCCCAAGCAAGTTCATCGGCACGCCGAAACGCCCCTTCGGGAACGCCTCTTGCAGGCGCTTTGCAAACTCGGCAAGGTCAATCGGCTTTTCATCAAAGAGATAAGCAAGCACCGCCTTACGCAAGGGGTAATTCATCACGCCATCGAACTGGTCGCCTTGCAGCCAACGCGAAGGCTCGTCCCAAATTTCACCGACAATATACGCATCCGGGTTAATCGCCTTGATGCGGCGACGGAATTCCTGCCAGAAGCTATCATCGTCAATCTCGTTCGGAACATCGAGGCGCCAGCCGTCTATGCCGCGTTTCATCCAATATTCGCCCACCGAGAAAAGGTAATCGCGAACATCGGGATTGTCGGTATTGAACTTCGGGAGCGCAGGGTAACCCCACCAGCAATCATAATTGGGCTTGCCCGAATACGCGTGAAGCGGCCAGCCATGCACATGGAACCAGTCCACATACGGGGAATTCTTGCCCAGCTCCATCAAGCTGTTGAACTGGAAAAATCCGCGTGAGCAATGGTTGAACACGCCGTCCAAAATCACGCGAAGCCCAAGCTTGTGCGCCTTTTTGACAAGCTTGTCAAAATCCTTGAGAGTCCCCAAAACTGGGTCAATTTCAAAATAATCAACCGTATGGTAACGGTGATTCGAATTGCTCTTGAAAATCGGGCAAAGGTAAATGGCATTCACGCCCAAAGACGCAATGTAATCAAGCTTTTCGCAAATGCCAGCGAGGTTTCCGCCGAACATGTTTTCACGGGTCGGGAGAGTCTCCCAATCCACAAACTTTCCGACCGCCTTGTACTTTGCACTACGGCAAAAGCGGTCCGGAAAAATTTGGTAGAAAATTGCGTCCTTAACCCAGGCGGGAGCGTTAAATCTTCCAGAGAGCACGGGACTTACGTTCTTCGACAAGTTTGCTAATCTCCGAAATCAAGCCCGCATTGGCAAGCAAGTCCTCGACACTGCACGGTGTGCGATATGTCCAGTTCTTGCCACCGACCGTTCCCGGAATGTTGACGCGTTCTTCCTTCGGGTCGCAATCAGAAAGCGAAGCCGAAAGTGCAAAGTAGTCCTGGATCGGCGGGATGCAGAACAAACTATTTGCAGTAAATACATGCGACAAGATGTCGTGCACCACCGGCGGTGTAAGCTTTTCAGGGGCAACACCCGGCAAGCCTGCATGAGACCAGTAGAAGCCCTTGTCAAAGTCAGGTTCTTCCCAGAGACCGCGCAAGGTCGAAGTGTCGTGGCAGCTCGTTGTGCAAACGGAGAGACGCGGGTATTCGTCCATGCTATAGTACGGAGAATACGGAACATTCCAGTTGCGAGCCCAGCGTTCAATACGCAGCGACATGATATCGAGCTTCTTGAGCACGGTCGGCACGCACGGCGGCACAGCGCCAAGGTCTTCGGCACAAACGAGCATATCCGTTTCGTTGGCGAGAACAGACAAAAGCTTCATGGCATTCTGTTCCCAGAGAGCGTTCTGAGCCTGTTCGTTCTGGCCAATCAAATCGTGGAGTTTATCTTGTTCGTTCTGCGGGAGCGTAAAGAGCACCGGCTGGTTGTACCAGTACCAGTACGGGTAGAACGTATTTTCGTCACCCGTCGGGATAAACACGCGGTTCCAATAGACGCGGAGCATCGAATCCTTGACTTCTTGCGGTTCGTCCAGCGAAAGAATTGCGCGTTCCGACAAGTATTCCGGCTTAATGACAAAGCGGTCGAACTTTCCCGGCAAATTTTCAAAATACAGAGAGATAAGCCTGTCCGTTTCCTTGCCGAGGAACTCGCGCAACTGGTCCACAGAGAAGTTCGGACGGCGCAAATATTCAAGCGTTTCGCGGTAGAATCCAGCATTGCGGAGCACATCCCATGTAAGCGGGATGGACGGCTGGAAGCGGCCCAAGATACCCGTCGATTCAGATTCAGGAATGGCCCAAATGCGGAAGAATCCGAGCACGTGGTCAATGCGGTAGGCGTGATAGAACTTGCTAGCCTGAGCCAAACGGCGGCGCCACCAGCCAAAGTCATCGGCTTCGAGAACGTCCCAGCGGTAAGTCGGGAAGCCCCAGTTCTGGCCACCGTAGCTGAACATGTCAGGAGGAGCGCCCGCGCGGTCAGCAAGCGAAAAATACTTGCGGTCAAACCACACATCGGCGCTGTCTTCGTTGATGAGGATAGGCACGTCGCCCTTCAAGCGGAGCCCGAACTTAGAAACTTCGTTCACAGCGGCGGTAAACTGGCCTTCGGCAGTGTACTGCATCCAAGCCTGGAACAGCACGTCCCTGTAGTTCTTCATCCAAAGCTTGTCGACATCGGCAGCGGAGGGGTTCTGGAACTTTTTCCAGTCTTTCCAGCTAGCTTCGTTGTTCTGAGCCTTGAGCGTACAGTAGACGCAATAGGACTTGACCCATGAATTCTTATCGATCCAGGCAAGGAGCTTCTTCGAAGCTTTCAGGACATCGTACTGATTATCAAAAATCTTGCGGAGGATGGCTCGCTTCCATGTGGTAATGCGGTAGTAGTCCACACGTTCAATTTCAGCGAATTGTTCACGCGCCTTTTCGATTTCATGTTCGAGGACGGTAGCGCCTTCGACGGACTGCACGTTGATGAACACCGGGTTCAAGGCAAATGCGCTGCGGGCACTGTAAGGACTCGGCTCGGAGCCGGTATCATTTACAGGCAAAAGCTGAATGATATTGAATCCGCAGAACTTGGCCCACTGGGCGAACGGAATCAAATCCAAGAATTCGCCAATGCCAATGCTGTGCTTGCTGTGAAGACTGAAAAGGGGAACGGCTACGCCGGTTTGAAAGGAAGTTAAATCACCATATCGCATGCTTCAAATATAACTCTAATTTTGTAAAAGAATCTTTTAAATTGCTAGCAAATAAAAAAAGGCTCGGAAACCCGAGACCAATTCTTGTTCTTAATCGTTCTTTATAGAATTAAGCGCGCTTAGCGTACTTCTTAAAGCTCTTGATCAAGAGGGCGGCGAGAATGCAGTACATTGTTTTTGACTCCTTGTTTTGACGGCGCCAATATTAACAAAGTTTTACTAACACGTCAAGGTAATTTAGTATATATTTTAGCAACTTTTTTGGACATTTCGTCCATAACAAAATGTCGCCCCGCACTTGTCACCCCGGCTGGAGCCTGCCCCGGACTGGTTCCGGGGTGCCGGGGTCGCCATACACATCTTCATAAAAAAGCAAAGCCACGGAAATTCCGTGGCGTCGCGTTCATTAGTTGGAGAGAGAAAATCTTTTTCGATTAAGCACGCTTTGCGTATTTCTTAAAGCTCTTAATCAAGAGGGCGGCGAGAATGCAGTACATTGTTTTTTGACTCCTTGTTTTTGACGGCGCCAATGATAACAATTTTTTACTAACGTTTCAAGGGGGAAAAATATAAATTTGGGCAAATTTTTTGAAACGTGCATTTTGCAAATGTAAAAGCATGCGGGCGGGGCCCCAGCTCGGAGTTGCGAAGGCCGCACGGGCCCCTCCCTGCACCCTCCCCATCCTTGGCCGACGCTTTATTCTCTCGACGTTTTTCAACTTTTTTCATTTTAAAACAATATCTCGCAAATTCCATAAAAAGACTTATAGAACACAATTCTTGCAATTGTTCTATATATATTGCAATCTCCGGGGTGGAAATTTGGTAAATTATGGGCTATGAAACGATTTTTGCTTTTATGTCTCGGTTTAACAGCATTTGTAAACGCAAAGCCATCTCTTCAAGTCGATAGCGACCGCATCGAAGCGGGTCAGACATTCAATTTGCAGTTCATCGTTCCAACTCAGGAACTGCCGCAGAACAGAGGCGCGCTCCGCCTCGAAACACGCAACAACTTTAAGCTCCTCGGGCTCGACAGTGCCGATCAGGTAATGCGCCCGGACATGGACGATATTTTCAACTCGTTTTTCAGCGGTGGTGGAAGAGCCTACAAGGCTCGCGTCTATTCTTTCAAGATTAAAGCCCCGAAAAAGACGGGTACACAAGACCTCGGAACGCTTACCTGGATGATTAACGGTGAAGCCAACACCATCAGCAGCAAAATTCCGGTCAGCGTGCAGCGTTCCTACAACGATGACGCACTCGCCGTAAGCCTTACCCCGAGCAAAAAGTCCATTTACGAAGGCGAACAGTTCAGCGTCACCCTCAGCCTCCACACTTTTGAGCATTTCCAGGGCGGCCTCCAGGCCACCGACATGAGCACCGGCAATGATTTCATCGTCCACCGCAACGACCTCTCGAATCTGGATTTCAAGCCAGTCGAAGGCGCCCGTCGCGAAATGAAGGCATCCGCCAAATACGCATGGCTCAGCCCGACCAAGAGCGGTACGCTCCAAATTCCGTCCTTCAAGTTCAAGTACACCAAGCTCGGTGAACCCAAAGTTGTCGAAGAAAAGAAGCAAATGGGCGGCATGTCGTTCTCTAGCAGAAGCGTTAAACAGGAATCCATCGAAACGGAAACCTCCACCGCCCCGCTTTCCATCACCGTACTCCCGCTCCCGACCGAAGGCAAGCCCGCCGATTTCTCGGGAATGGTCGGTAACTACAGCTTTAGCGCCAACTTCGACCGCACAAACCTCAAGGTCGGCGAAGCATTGACACTCGCCATCAGCATCAAGGGCGACGGCACCCCGGGTACCATCACGGACCCGAAACTCCCCGACTTTAGCGAATTCCGCTCTGTTCCGCCCGAAAACAGCATCAACAAGAAGGTCAAGGGCAACAAGGTCATCACCTCGAAGGATATCAAAGTTTTCCTCTACCCGAAGAAAAAGGGAACTTTCGAAATCCCCGCCATTACATATTCCTGGTTCAACCCAGCTAAAAAGAAATATGAAACCACTTCGGCAGGCCCGTGGACTATCGAAGTTGAAAAGAGCGATGCCCCCGCAGAACCTATTTATCAAGCTCCGGTTTCCGCAGGCACTGGCACCTCGGCTCCTGTCGTTCAAAAGCAAGAAATTGAATTCCTAGGCAGCGACATCCGCTTTATCCACCCGATTACGGACAAGTCCGAATCTAGCGCCCCGCACAGGAGCGTGCTCTTCTGGATTCTGTTTGCAGCAGCGATTCCGTTCTACCTGATTGTGAACTTCGCCATCACACGCAAGCGTAAGCGCAACAGCAACACAGCTCTCGTCCGCAAGGGCAAGGCCAACAAGCTGCTCAAGGAAAAGTTCGCGAACGCCCGCACAGCCCTCAAGAACGGCGACGGCAAGGCTTTCTTCGCCGCACTTGAAAACGGCCTCATCGATTACCTCAGCAATTTGACGAACGTCGAGTTCAAGGGCATGACCCGCCCGCAAATGAAGCAGGAACTTTCAAAGCGTGGCGTCAAGGAAGAAACGATTGAAGCCATCAACAGTTGGCTTGAAAAATGCTCGTTTGTGCGTTTTGCTCCGGTCACAGCATCGACCGAAGAACAGTCCCAAATGCTCGCAGATGTCGAAAAGCTCTGCGAAAGCCTCGAAAAACTCAAGTAGCGTCGGTAAAAACATGAAGAACTTTAAGCAGATTATTTTGACGATCGCCGCAGCGCTCCTCCTCTCCTCCGCAGCAAGCGCTGCCGACAAATGCAACGGCCTCGAAGCCGGCACCAAGGCATATAACGAAAACGATTTTGAACGCGCAATTGACGAATGGCGCACATGCGTTGACGAAGGCATCGTCAATGCAGACCTCTATTACAATCTGGGTAACGCCTACTACCGCAGCGGGAAACTCGGCTTCGCCATTTTCTACTACAAATCGGCATTGCGTTTGCACCCAAGCGATGACGATATCCAGCACAACCTAAATTTCGCCCAGACCAAGACCCGCGACAAGGAAGGTGACGAAGAAGAGAACCCGATTCTCGAAGGACTCATGGATTTGCACCACGCGCTTTCGCTCAAAAGCCAGATGAACATTTCGCTCGTACTCTTCTGGGCAATTGCACTCGTGATTCTCGCCCGCCGTTTCGTGAACAGCAGCCGCGGCAAGAACATCTGCACAGGCGTCGTATTCGGTATGAGTGTTATTCTCTGCACGATTGGCGCAAGCGCTCTCTACAAAATGTACACGCTCGAAACAGACATCACAGGCGTCGTAACAGCCTCAAGCGCCGACGTGACGAGCGCCCCGAGCGACAAGTCGCAAACGCTCAACACACTCAGCGAAGGTACGAGCTTTGAAGTCATCGGCGAGCAAGGCAACTTTGCAGAAATCCGCCTCGGCGAAAAGATCCGCGGATTCGTCAAACTCAGCGAAGTCGGGA